>NZ_JBBPCO010000014.1 GCF_038070005.1 Thermithiobacillus plumbiphilus
GCGGCAGCGGGGCTGGCGGGCTGGTCGCCCTGAACCTGCTCGCCGGTGCAATTACTCCGCAATTGACGCTCGCCGACATCAATCCGCAGGCCCTGCTCTATGCCCAGGTCAATGCCGCGCTCGCCGGGCAGGCCGGCGTCGTTTGTGAAAACAGTGATGTCCTGCGCTCGGTGCCGGACCCGGTCGATCTCGTTCTCGCCAATCCGCCTTATCTCGTGGACCCGCAGGCCAGGCTGTATCGCGATGGCGGCGGCAGCCATGGCTGTGACCTGTCGGTGCGCATCGTCAGGGAATCGCTGGAGCGCCTCGCGCCCGGTGGCATGCTGATCCTTTATACCGGCACGGTGATCGTCGCCGGCGAGGACATCTTCCTACGGGACATTCTCCCGATGCTGCAGCAGCCTGGAATATGTTACGAATACGGCGAGATGGATCCCGATGTCTTTGGCGAGGAGCTTGAACATCCCGCATACGCGCAGGTCGAACGTATAGCAGTGGTGTCTCTCGTCGTCCAGAAACCGGGATCGCGACATGGCTGATCGAACAAGGAGTTTGCTGATGAGCACTACCTCACAATCGCTATATCCCTCCCGCCGGCCGCGGTTCGCCTCGCTTTCATCGGCGGAACTGCAACAGCGCCTGGCGCACTTCAATGAAAAGCGCTTCCGCCCGGGCTTCATCGATGAGGATTGGCGTACTGATCTGGCGGAAGAACTCGAAATGCGCGAGCTGGAAGGTGAGATGGTCGAAGCCGCCCGCGCAGATCTGGCCGAGCAGATTGCCGCGGTACCCGAGGACGCCGATGCCTTCATGGACTGGTTCGAGGGTCTGCGCGATACCGGGCCGGGGCAGAATGATGCGCTGTTTCCCTGGCTCGCCACGCGTGCCAGCATGGAGGCGATGCGCTGGTTCGTCAGCCAGGAGATTGGCGGCGAGGCGGGGTTCGATGACTTGGTGGCGCTGGCTCAGGTCAGGCTGCCCGCCCAGCCCAAGCTGGAAATGGCGCGCAATTACTGGGACGAGATGGGCCGGGGCAAGGAACCTGGCATGCATGGCCCCATGCTCGAGCGCATCGGTCAGCATCTTGGGGTGCGGGCACGCATCGATGAGACCGTCTGGGAATCCCTGGCGCTTGCGAACATGATGGCGGCCCTGGCCAGTAACCGGCGCTATGCCTATCAGGCCATCGGAGCACTGGGGGCCATCGAGATGACCGCGCCCGGTCGGGTATCCCAAGTCAATGAAGGGCTCAAGCGCCTCGGCGTGCCCGCGCTGGCCCGCCAGTACTTTCAACTGCACGCCGGGCTCGACATCGAGCACTCCAAGGCCTGGAACCGCGAGGTCATCCGCCCCCTGGTCGAGCAGAATCCGTGCACGGCCAGGCCCATCGCCGAAGGCGCCCTGCTGCGGCTGAGTTGCGGCGCACGCTGCTTCGAACGCTATCGCGCCGAACTCTGGGGCGAGCGCCGCAATTCCCTGCATTGAAAAGATAAGCATTGATGCCTACTCTGAAAGATACGCCCTTTTCCATACTGGATCTGGCGCCGGTACGCGACACCGGGGGCGCCGCCGAGGCCCTGCGCAGCTCCCTGGAACTGGCCCAGCTTGCCGAAGGGCTGGGTTTTCAACGCTTCTGGGTGGCCGAGCACCACAACATGGACGGCATCGCCAGTTCCGCCACGGCCGTGCTGATTGGCTATCTGGCCGCGGGCACTCATTCGATCCGGCTTGGCTCGGGTGGCGTCATGCTGCCCAATCACGCGCCTTTGGTCATTGCCGAGCAGTTCGGCACCCTGGCCTCGCTCTATCCCGGGCGCATCGAACTTGGGCTTGGCCGGGCGCCGGGTGCTGACCAATTCACTGCCCGCGCCCTGCGCCGCGATCGCTTGGGCAGCGCCCATGAATTCCCCGCTGACATTGAGGAACTGGAGGTCCTGCTCGGGCCGCGCAGAAAGGGGCAGGGGGTGGTCGCCACGCCGGGCGCCGGGACGAATGTCCCGATCTGGCTGCTCGGATCGAGCCTCTTCAGCGCGCAACTCGCAGCGGCCAAGGGGCTGCCCTATGCCTTCGCCTCGCATTTCGCGCCGCGCTTCATGCATGAAGCGATTGCCATCTACCGCGAGCAGTTTCGCCCATCTGCCGAACTGGAAAAACCCTATGTGATGCTCGGCGTGCCGCTGATGGCCGCCCCTACGGATGAGGAAGCCGAATTTCTGGCGACCACGGTCTATCAGCGCGTGCTGGCCCTGCTGCGTGGCGAGAGCCTGGTGCTGCGCCCGCCGGTGCGGGATATGGAGGCCTTGTGGCGGGCCCCGGAGAAGGAGGCGGTGAAAAGCTTCCTGGAGTTGGCCATGATCGGCGGCCCGGAAACCATCCGCACCGGCCTGGAACGCCTGCTGGCCAACACCCAGGCCGACGAGCTGATCTTCACCTGCGACCTTTATGAGCAGGCCCATCGCCTGCGTGCCTTCGAGATCCTGGCGGGCCTTAAGGCGTCCTGAGTCAGTCAGCGATGAGGCCAATTCCTTGCTTCCTCGCAGGCTTTCTGTAAATTCTTACTTTCGTTCATGACGAGCACCGGCCAGCCGACGTTCAAGCGGAAATTGCCTATTGCGTTCTCCGCTGCATCCGCTTGGAGTGTTTCGTCCTATAAAGGCAAAGCGGCCTGCAATCCGAGATATTTTGTGAAGGGGTCGAAATCGCGGTCGCTGTAGAGTAATGGAAGTTCATGTTCGATGCAGTAACTGGCAATAAAGCAGTCCACTGTCTTGCGTACGGTAATGCCCTGCTTCCGGAGAGTGCGGAAATGGCCGGCAGCCTTCAGCCCCATATCCAAGCCACCGAGCGCATGAAATTCGAGTTCAAGGAGCAGGCTCCGGGCGGTGTTGTAATCGGTGTCGCTACGGAAACCTTGCAGCACTTCGGCGAGAATGAGATCGCCCACTGCCACTATGGTCGAGGAGAGAAGCGCATCAAGCTTGCTGGTGGTAGGCGTGTCGCGGCCGTTGAAGTAGTCGATCCAGACGCTGCTATCCACCAGGACCACTATGAGGTTCTCATCTGATCCAGATCACCTTCCCACTTGAGCTTGCCCTTGTAGCGCTTGATCTGCTCTTGTCGCCTGAACTGCACGAGAGTGCGCAAACCAAGTTCCACTGCCTCTTTCTTCGTCTTGGCCCCGGTGAGTTTGAGGGCCTCGTTCATCAGGTTGTCATCGATTACGATGTTGGTACGCATGGTGCCTCCCAAGAGTGGTGTGTACATGATAGGCCATGTATGTGTATATGACCAGGGCGTCAAAAGCGCGCGGCCTGGCTCAGTTGTTGCCCTGAACCTGGCGGGGGAAGGCAGGTTAAGGAGCATGGCGCGTAATCTCGAACCAGACCCGGCGTCCTGATCAGCCAGCGCACTCCTCCAGTTCCATCTCAAGCCCCAGCCATTCTTCTTCCAATACCTGAAAGCGTGCCTGTAGCGCTTCGCGCTCGGCATTGAGCGCCTGCACGCGATCCAGCGCATCTGCCTGATACAGCGCCGGGTCCGCCAGCTCGCTATCGAGCCTGGCGAGCTGCGCTTCCAGCGTATTCATCTGGGTTTCGATCCTTTCCTGCTTCTGGCGCAAGGCCTTCTGGCGCTTGCCGGGATTCGGCGCGGGCTTTGGCTTTTCCGCCTTGACGGCAGCATTCGTCCGCGCCTGCCGGGTATTGAGCCATTGGCGGTAATCGTCGAGATCGCCGTCGAAGACGCGCGCCTCGCCATCGGCCACCAGAAAGAACTGGTCCACGCAGGTATTCAAAAGATAGCGGTCGTGCGAGACCAGCAGCACGGCACCGGCATATTCCTGCAGAGCAATCAGCAGCGCATCGCGCATATCGAGATCGAGGTGATTGGTGGGCTCGTCGAGCAACAGCAGATGCGGTTTGCGCCAGGCAATTCCAGCCAGCGCCAGCCGGCTTTTCTCGCCACCCGAGAAGCCGCGCACCGGCCGGTCCATTTCCTGGCTGCCAAACCCATAGCGCCCCAGGTAATTGCGCAGGGTCTGGGTCTCGGCGCGCGGGTCGAGTCTTTGCAGGTGTTCCATCGGCGTGGCATCGGGATCGAGTTCTTCCAGTTGATGCTGGGCGAAATAGCCGATGCGCACGCCAGGCGTGATCTGGCACTGGCCGGTCGTGGGCCGCAGCGCCCCGGTCAGCAGCTTGATCAGGGTGGACTTGCCGGCGCCATTGGGGCCGAGCAAACCCACTCGATCGCCGGGGCGCAGGGTCAGGCTCAGGCGCTGGAAGAGCAGCGGTCCAGTGCCGTAGCCAAAGCTCGCCTGCTCCAGATTCAGAAGAGTTTGCGGCGGCTGCTCGGGGCTTGGGATTTCCAGGCTGTAGCCGGCGCTGACCTGCACCCTGGCGATGCGCTCGATGCGTTCGAGCTGCTTGAGGCGGCTCTGGGCCTGGCGGGCCTTGGTGGCCTTGGCGCGAAAGCGATTCACAAATTCTTCGAGATGAGCAATGCGCCGCTCCTGCTGGGCATGCTGGGCGTTCTGCTGCTCGATCCTAGCGGCGCGTTGCGCCTCGAAATCATCATAGCTGCCGGTGTAGAGCGTGATCGCGCCATCTTCGAGATAGGCAATGCGATCGACCACGGCATTGAGGAAATCGCGGTCGTGCGACACCAGGATGATGGCGCCGGGATAGCGCGCCAGATACTGTTCCAGCCAGAGGATGGCTTCGAGATCCAAGTGATTGGTGGGCTCGTCGAGCAGCAGCAGGTCAGCCCGGCGCATCAGCGCGCGCGCGAGATTGAGCCGCATCCGCCAGCCGCCGCTGAAGCTGTTGACCAGCCGGTCGATGCTGTCGGCGGCGAAGCCGAGCCCGGCGAGCAACTGCGCGGCCCGCGCCTTTGCGCCGAAGCCATCAATGGCCTCGAAGCGGCTCTGGGCGGCAAAGTAGCGCTCATCGTGCTGGTTACTGGCAAGGACGGCCTCCAGCTCGCGCAGTTCCGTATCGCCATCGAGCACGAATTCGATCGCCGGCCGGTCGGCGTTGTCGATTTCCTGGGCGACGCTGGCGATGCTCACCCCAGCCTGCAGGTGGATGTCGCCGCCATCGGGCTGGAGCTCGCCCCGAATCAGGGCCAGCAGGGTGGACTTGCCGCCGCCGTTGCGCCCGACGAGGCCCACCCGCTGCCCATGAAAGACCTGCAAAGAGGCCTTGGAAAGAATTTCGCGGGGACCTGCGTGATAGGATAGATTCTGAATGCTGAGCATGGCGGATTGGAGCGGATGCGTCCGGGCGGAAGGTGATCTATCATTTTAGCGCGAAAGGCCCGGATCCCAAACTAATACCGCCGCCTCGGAACCAAGGAAAAACATGCGTAAACGTCTGGCTGAGGATGTCGCCCGCCGTGAGGTATTCGGCTGGGCCATGTATGATTTTGCCAACTCCGGTTATACCACGGTGGTCATCACCGCCATCTTCAATGCCTATTTCGTGGGCGTCGTGGCGCGCGGGGCGGACTGGGGGACGCTGGCCTGGACTACGGCCCTGGCGCTTGGCAATGCATCGAGCATGCTGCTGTCGCCCCTGCTCGGCGCCTATGCCGATGCCCATGCCGCCAAGAGGCGGCTGCTGGCCTGGAGCACCATTGGCTGCGTGCTCTTTACCGCGCTGCTTTACACGGTGGGGCCGGGAGATGTGCTCTGGGGTGGGCTGCTGCTCCTGCTCTCAAGTGTCGCTTTCAACTTTGGCGAGAGCCTGGTGGCGGCCTTCCTGCCGGAACTGGCGCGCAGTGAGTCGCTCGGCAGGGTGTCGGGTTGGGGCTGGAGCCTCGGCTATCTGGGTGGCCTGCTCACGCTCGGGTTGTGTCTGGCCTATGTGCAGTATGCCCAGGGGCAGGGCGCGCCGGCCCAGGATTTCGTGCCCGTGACCATGCTGATCACGGCCTTCACCTTCGCTCTGGCCAGCCTGCCGACCTTTCTATTTTTGCGCGAGCGGGCATTGCCCCAGCCGCATCCGGCGGGCATCTGGCAGACGGCGTTTGGGCGCCTGCGACAGACACTCTATCATGCGCGCCAGTATCAGGATCTGTTCCGCTTTCTCCTGAGCGTGGTGTTCTACTCGGCAGGCATCCAGGCCGTCATCGCGCTGGCTGCCATCTACGCCCAGCAGGCCATGCACTTTGATACCGCCCAGACCATCCAGTTGATCCTGGTGGTCAATGTCACCGCCGCCATCGGTGCCTTTGGGCTGGGCTATGTGCAGGACCGGCTGGGCCACAAACCCACCCTGGTGCTGGTGTTGCTCGGCTGGCTGCTGATGATCGGCTTGGCCTATACCGCCACCGATGCGCCCCGCTTCTGGCTGGCGGCCAATGTCGCGGGGCTTTGTCTTGGCGCCAGCCAGTCCATCGGCCGGGCCCTGGTGGGGCTCCTGAGCCCTGTTGCCCGGCGCGCGGAGTTCTTCGGGCTCTGGGGGCTGGCGGTGCGCCTGTCCTCCATTCTCGGGCCCATGACCTACGGGCTTCTGAGCTGGATCAGCGGCGGTGATCATCGTCAGGCCATGCTTTTTACCGGGGGCTACTTTGTGATCGGGCTCCTGCTGCTGGCAGGCGTGAATATCGCGCGCGGTGAAACTGTGCTTTATCGCGCTGAGATCGAGGAAGCTCGGTGAAGGAGGGAAAGGCCGACCGCATGATCCATGGTTGGGCCGGACTGGGTGGCGTGCCGCCAAAGGACCGGGCCCGTGCCTATCACTGGGAAGCGCGCCTGCGCTGGCCGATGGCCCTGATAGCCCTGCTGGCTCTGCCGGCCTTCTATTTTGATGCCGCGGGCAGTCCCATGTATCAGGCCTGGGGAAGCGCATTCTCCATCTTCATCGTGCTGGCCTTTGCCCTGGAGCTTGGGGTGATGCTGGCACTGGTGCGCCAGAAGCTGCGATATCTACAGCATAACTGGCTGTTGCTGGTCATCCTGCTGACGGGCACGGTCGCCCTGATTCGGCCAGGCTACCTGCTGGAACCGGAACTTTATCCGCTCTTGCGTCTGCTGGTTTTCGGGCTGCTGATCAGCCGTGTTTTCGGTTCGATACGCCGCATCGCCTCACCTAGCGGCATGCTCACCCTGCTGCTGCTGAGCGCCTCTCTGTTGGGGATTGCGGGACTCGGTTTTTACTGGCTTGAGCCCACCGTGCATTCCTATGGCCAGGGTGTCTGGCTGGCCTTCACCAGTGGTGCCACCGTTGGCTATGGTGACATCGTGCCGACCACGCCGGCTTCACGTTTTTTCGCGGTCATCATGGTGTTGCTTGGCTATGCCTTGCTGTCGCTGTTTTCCGCCGGACTGGTAGCACTCATCATCGGCGAGGACGAGCAGCAGCTTCGTCATCAGATGCACCGGGACATTCTGCATCTGCACAAGGAAATGGCGGCCTTGCGGGAGGACCTGCAACGGCTCAGCCAGAAGGCGGGCGTTGAGGATGACGCTTCAGGCAGGCCGCCGCCCGGACCGGAAGCATCTGGCTGAATCTTTCCAGCCTGAGCCCACGGCATCGGTTTCGCCCTCATGGCCTGGTGCCCTGTCCCAAGGTTTTGTTAAGGTGTTTGGTGCGAACAAAGGAGCCGTTATGAATGTCGTCAATGCCCGTTTACGCCACCGCGAAGGCTGGTTCACCCTGGTGCTGGAGGACGGTGTCATCAAAGTCATCGCGCCGCAGGCTTCGATGCAGGCGCCCGCGGGTGAAGACCTGGACGCGCAGGGCGGCCTGGTTATCCCACCGCTGGTGGAGCCGCACATTCACCTGGATGCCAGCCTAACGGCGGGCGAGCCGGAGTGGAACATGAGCGGCACCCTGTTTGAAGGCATCGAGCGCTGGGGCCAGCGCAAGGTCAGCATCACCCATGAAGACACCAAGCGCCGAGCCCACGCCACGATCGGCATGCTGCGTGACCACGGCATTCAGCATGTGCGCACCCATGTGGACGTGACGGACCCGACACTTGCGGCGCTTAAGGCGATGCTGGAAGTCAAAGAGGAGGCGCGCCATCTGATCGATCTGCAAATCGTCGCGTTTCCCCAGGAGGGGATCGAGTCATACCCGCAGGGACGGGCGCTGATGGAACAGGCGGTGGCGATGGGCGCGGACGTGGTGGGCGGCATTCCGCATTTTGAAAATACCCGGGAGCAGGGTGTCAGTTCGGTGAAATTCCTGATGGATCTGGCCGAGCGCACCGGCTGCCTGGTGGATGTGCACTGCGATGAAACCGACGACGACCAGTCGCGCTTTCTTGAAGTGTTGGCGGAAGAGACACGGGTGCGCGGCATGGGCGCACGCGTCACGGCGAGCCACACCGTGGCAATGGGCTCTTACGATAACGCCTACTGTTCAAAGCTGTTTCGCCTGCTCAAACGCTCGGGTCTTAACTTTGTCTCCTGTCCGACCGAGAGTATTCACCTGCAGGGACGTTTCGACTCCTGGCCGAAGCGGCGCGGTGTCACGCGCGTGGCGGAGCTGGATCGCGCCGGAATGAACGTCTGCTTCGGCCAGGATTCCATTATAGATCCGTGGTATCCGCTCGGCAACGGCAACATCCTTCGCGTGCTGGATGCCGGGCTGCATATCTGCCACATGATGGGCTATGAAGATCTCAAACGCAGTCTCGATTTCGTCACCGATAACAGCGCACGGGCGCTCAATCTCGGTAACAACTACGGCATTGGCGAGGGGCGCCCGGCAAACCTCATTGTGCTGGACGCGCCGGATGACTACGAAGTGGTGCGCCGCCAGGCGAAGGCGCGATATTCGGTGCGTCATGGCCGGGTCATCCTGCACCGTGAGCCGGAAACGCTGCACTATTTCTGAGCCGCGAAGCGAATGCCGGCATCAAACAGGTAGCTACCCAGCTGGAATGCGCAGATTTTGGATCAGTGCAGGGTCAGGGCCCGAAGTCAGCAGTTGTCAGCGGTTCCTGAGCCGAAATTCTCCAGCCTGATCCCCCTGGCATCGCTTCGCAATACGCTGCCCGTTTCATACCAGTCGCCCAGCACGATGCGCCGGCAATGCTGGCCGTCCAGCACGATCTCGTGAATGCCGGGCCGGTGGGTATGGCCGTGGATCAGCAGCGGATAGGGCCTGCCATCAGGCGTGGGCGGGTAGGGCCTCTGACCGCGCAGGGCCGCCAGCACGGCATCCGGATTGACGTCCATGATCATGGCTGTCTTCTGCTGCATGGCATCCTGGCTGGCCTGGCGCAGGCCACCAGCCAGGCGGGTGCGCCAAGCATAGGGCAGATTGCCTAGGGTGAGGCGGGTCAGGGGGTGCTGGATGATGCGTCGAAAGCGCTGGTAGGCAAGGTCATCGGTGCAGAGCAGATCCCCATGGGTCAGCAGACAGGGGCTGCCCTGCAAATCGATCACCGTGGGATCCTTGAGAAAGTCCGCCCCGCAGAGCTGCCTGAGTGAAGTATCCAGCATGAAATCGCGATTGCCGCCCATGATGGACACCGGCACGCCCTGAGCGGTCAGGTGCCTGAGGGCGCTGAGAATGTCCCGGTTTGCAGCTTCCTGTTCCGCGCCACGCCCCACCCAGAACTCGAAAAAGTCGCCGAGAATGTAGAGATGCCGCGCGTGCAGTGCCTCTTCCTGCAGAAAATACAGAAAGAGCTGCATCATGCCCGGACGGGCGACACTCAGATGCAGGTCGGAAATGAACAGCGTGGGAGCATTCGTGGCGGGCATGAGGGATGGGGCGGCGGGCCGCCCCGGCAGGCCTTACTGGTTGACGATTTCGGCGCTTTCGATGACGACGTTTTCCTTGGGCACGTCCTGATGGAAGCCCTTGTTGCCGGTCGGCACGTCCTTGATGGCATTGACCACGTCCATGCCCTCGATCACCTTGCCAAACACGGCGTAGCCCCAGCCCTGGGGGGTCTTGCCACTGTGGTTCAGGAAATCATTGTTGCCGACATTGATGAAAAACTGCGCCGAAGCGGAGTGCGGATCATTGGTGCGGGCCATCGCAATGGTGCCGATGTCGTTTTTCAGGCCATTGTCCGCCTCGTTCTCGATCGGGGCCCGGGTATCCTTCTGCTGCATGTTTTCGTCAAAGCCGCCACCCTGGATCATGAAGCCATTGATCACCCGGTGAAAGATGGTGCCGTTATAGTGTCCACTGCGAACGTACTCCAGAAAGTTCGCCACTGTCTTGGGCGCCTTGGCTTCATCGAGCTCCAGCACGATATCGCCTTTGTTGGTATGCAGTGCAACCTGGGGATTGGGCATGGCAGACTCCTTGTGCGTGTGGGATAGCGCCAGAGCGGCCGTGGCCGCGCCCAGCAAGAGTAATGCGAGAAAAAGCGTTTTATAACCCAGCCTAGTTGCCATAAACAACCCTATTGCGTCCCTGCTGCTTGGCCTGATACAGCGCTTCATCCGCACGCCGCAGGCAGTCTGCGGGCGAGCGGTCGCGCAGGGGATCCAGTGTGATGATGCCGATACTCAGTGTAACAGGATAATTGCGCAGCACATTGTGACGTTGCAGGCGGGCCTTGAAGCTTTCGGCAAAGCGCCGCAACCAGAGCTCATTGGCTCGCATCTCGCTATGCGTACAAAGCAGCACGAATTCATCGCCTCCCAGCCGGGCGCTGAAATCAGAAGTGCGCGCCTGTTCACGCAGGGCCTCGGCAAAGAGCCGCAGCGCCTCATCCCCGGCCAGGTGTCCGGCGGAATCGTTCAGATCCTTGAAGTGATCGAGATCGATCAAAGCCAGACAGGCCTGCACCCCCCGGCTCGCCAGGGCCAGCGCGCGGTTCAGTTCCATGTCGAGATGACGGCGGTTGGCAAGACCCGTCAGGGGATCGGTCAGGGTCAGATGTTCGAGCCTGGCGCGTTGCTCGCCGATATCATTCGCCAGCGTGGCAATATTCTTCCAGATACGCTCGGTCTCCAGCAGGTGCCCAGGCATGGGCGGCAGGGTGGTCTGACCGCGGTGGATGGCCGCCAGGGTGCCATGCAGCTCGTTCATCTCTGCCTGTACCGCCTGCAACAGCCGGATCTGGATAAGCCGGAAGAAGCCGAGCACCGCAGCAGCGAGCAGGACATTGACGGCGAACAGGATGATGAGAAAGCGGTGGAAATCCACATGTCTGATCTGTATCTGCACCTGCCACAGCGTGCCCGGGATGCTCTGCCAGCTACTGGCCAGCCAGCCAGCATCATTCCCGGAATCCCCGTGCATATGGACCAGCCTGCCCTGGCTGTCGCGGATTCTCATGCCGATATCCTGGGTGTGAAAGCGCTCCAGGGTCTGCTGCAGGGCGGCGAGCCGATAACTCACAAAGACATATCCGAGTAACCTGCCATCGGCGGCCATGACTGGCTCAAGGGTATCCACATGGCCGCGCACAGGATCCGGAAATTGATGCAGGGGCAGGCGAGCCGGGGAACCTGTCAGGCGAAGCTGCTGGATGCTCTGCCGGCATTGCTCGCTCAAAGGATGGCCGGCTGGCGCATGGATTTTCCCATCGGCATCGACCAGCGCCAGATTCCAGGCGCGGGGTATGTGGCTGAGCCTGGTCTCCAGATTCCGGACGATCCGTTGCTCATTGTCGCTGCGCAACAGGGCCCGGATCTGGTCATCCTGGGCCAGACTGCGAGTGACGATCAGAAAGGAATCGAGGCTGGCGGCAATCGCCAACCCGAGTTGCTGTCCTTGCAGTTCAAGACTGCGCAACTCTTCGGCCTTGTAGCTTCTCATCAGAAAAAAACTGTTCAGCCCCACCGCCAGCAGGGCTGCGATGAGCACGACCAGCATCTGGGAACGGATCAGCTCGTTCAAGGAGACCAGCTTGCGGCTCATGTGGGTCGCATTGCCCGATATAGATACAGGGCCTTGATGTAGGCGCTCTCGGGAATGGCCGGATGCACCGGATGATCGAGATCCTGATGGCCCTCGGCCAGCAGTTGCAGGGGGATGTCGGACTGGCTGGCACCGCGATTGATCTGTTCGAGCAACATGTCGCGGCTCAGGTGGTGGGAGCAGGATGCGCTCACCAGCAGCCCGCCAGGCTTGAGCAATGCCAGCGCCATCTGGTTGATGCGCCGGTAGGCCTGAACGCCTTCACTGAGATGCTTGCGGGATTTGATGAAGGCCGGCGGATCGAGGATCACCAGATCAAACTGCTCCTGCCCCTGCATGTCCTTCACAACCGTGAAGGCATCACCGCAGCGCGTATCGACCCGGTCCGCCAGACCGTTGAGGCCGGCGTTTTCCCTGAGCTGCGCCAGTGCCGCCTGGCTACTGTCGATGCTGACCAGTTCCTTGGCGCCAAAGCCCGCCGCCTGCAGGCCCCAGCCGCCGACATAGCTGAAGATGTCCAGCACGCGCTTGTCCTTGCTCCAGTCGCGAAGGCGCACGCGGTTGGCGCGGTGATCGTAAAACCAGCCGGTTTTCTGGCCGCTGCGGGCCGGCACGCGAAAGCGCAGGCCGTTCTCGACCACTTCCAGTTGCTCGGGAACCGCGCCGCTCAGGACTTCCACCTGCTCCGGCAGGCCTTCCAGGGCCCGGGTGCTGCTCGTATTCTTCAATAGAATGCCGCTGCCGGGCAGCAGGCGCTCCAGGGCCTCCACGATCAGGGGGATCGACTTCTCCATGCCCCAGGTACTGGTCTGCATGACAAGCTGATCCCCATAGCGGTCGATCACCAGGCCCGGCAGGAAGTCGCCCTCGCCATGCACCAGACGATAATGCGGCGTGGGGAAGTGGGCCTCACGCAAGGCCAGGGCCTGCGCCAGGCGCTTCTGGAAGAACCAGCTATCAATGTTTGCCTCGCTGTCACGGCTGATCAGGCGCGCGCAGATCAAAGACTGCGGACTGATCAGGGCCAGGCCGATATCGTGACCAGCGGCATCCTGTACCCGGACAAGGCCGCCGGGCTCCAGGGACTTCAGTGGCGTGAGTCGGATATCCACTTCATTGCTGAAGATCCAGAGGTGCCCCTGACGCAGGCGCTTGTCTTCATTTTTCTTGAGCCGCAGGGCGGGCAGGGCCATGTTGTCGTCCGTTCTGGGGCCGGAACTTCCGGCCGGGTGGTGGGTCGAAATCCGTTTTATCCACTTGTATTGTTGGAATATTTGCAGCAGTGGCTGGATTGTCGCACAGGAAAATCCGGATGAGCATCTTACAGAAAATCGCCGAGGAACGCATTCAGGAAGCCATGCAACGGGGGGAGTTCGACAATTTGCCGGGTGCGGGCAAGCCCCTGCAGATCGAGGATCTGTCGATGGTGCCCGCCGAACTGCGCATGGCCTACAAGGTGCTCAAGAATGGTGGTTGCCTGCCGCCGGAACTGGAGCTGCACAAGGAGATCCGCAGCGTGGCGGACATGCTGGGGGAACTCGGACCCGGCGAGGAACGCATGCAGGCGATTCGCCGTCTGGAATACCTCAGCGCCCGCCTGAGTCTCACCAGACGCCAGGAAGTCAGCCTCCAGATAGAGGCGGGCTACTACGAAAAGCTGATGCAGCGGGTGTCTGCCGAGCCCAACCAGGCCTGATCCGGATCAGGCCTGGGCCCGCATGCGCCGGGCCATGCAATCCACGCTGAAGCGGCCCGCACCGTGCAGCATGATCAGTATGAGTGCCCCCATGATGGCAACATTCTTCATGAACGCGTTCATCTGCATCTGCATCTGCTCAGGCGGTACCTGCCAGAAGGCATGAAAGGTCAGCGTCACCGGGATCAACCAGAGCAACAGCCCAAATGCCCCGAGGCGCGCATGCCAGCCGAACAGGATCATCAGCGCGCCGCCGAGTTCAATGAAAATGCTCAGAACAAGCAAAGTATCTGCCATGGGCAGGTTCTGGTTGGCCATCACGGCTGCTGTCTGCTCGAAGTTGCCGAGCTTGTACATTCCTGAAACGAGAAATACAGCCACGATCAGGAATCGCCCCAGCAATGGCGCAAAAGATTTCAGTGCTTCCATAGCCCCTCCAGAGTCTTGAGACCCTGATATCACTGTAGACGATTTTAGGCCTGAAGTCCGATGGACAGCGCCCCCTGTGAATTGAATCACCAGGGGATTTCCTGACCATCATAGGCAAAAAAGTGTCCCGTCTGCGCCAGGGTGAACCGGTCGATGATCTCACGCATGCCGCGAATGCTGGCTTGCGGCGGCAGCGGCGCGGATTCTCCGCCCATGTCGGTCTGCACCCAGCCCGGATGCAGCAGCAGCACGCCGATGCCTTGATCATGCAGATCCAGAGCAAGGCTTTTGGCGGCGGCATTCAGGCCCGCCTTGCTGGAACGGTAGAGATAGGCGCCGCCGCTGGTATTCTCGCTGAGGCTCGCCATCTTGGTGGAGATCATCACGATCAGGCGCTTTTTGCTGCGGCTGACCTGGGGCAGCAGGGCTTCGGAGACGCGGATCGGCCCCATGGTGTTTACCCGGAAGGCGTGCTCCCAGCGCTCGTAATCCAGGGCGCCAAAGCCGCGAAATTCCTGATCACCATACGTTCCGGCGTTGTTGAGCAGGACATCCAGGGTTTCGTCGCGCAGAGCATTGGCAAGGTCCTTGATGCTGGCGGGATCTGTCACATCCAGCTTATGAAGCTGAAGTCGGTCATTCGTCTGATCCAGGCTCTGCAAGAGCTCGGCCTGGTCGGGACGGCGGCAGCTGGCGTGCACCCGCCAGCCGGCATCCAGATATTGTCGGGTGAATTCCAGCCCCAGTCCCTTGTCGCTGCCGGTGATCAAAATTGCATTCATGAACGCCTCCTCTGTGATGCGTGGAAAATCTGCATGGCGGTACAGCCCCCTAGCCGCAAGTCTGCATCATGGATAAGCTGACACTTCGCCCCGGCGGATGTTTCATCCGATAAACACGGGATATATTGCCGACCGCGGTTCCCGGCTCTAAGATTAGCGCCCATGACCACTAAAACCCGTTTCGCACCCAGCCCCACCGGGCTCATTCATCTGGGTAACCTGCGTACCGCGCTTTTTTCCTGGCTGGCGGCGCACAAGCTAGGCGGCAAGTTCGTGCTGCGCATCGAGGATACCGATGCCGAGCGCTCGCGGCTCGAGTATGTGACAGCACTCATGGCGGATCTGCACTGGCTCGGGCTGGACTGGCAGGAAGGACCGGAAGTGGAGGGGCCGCAGGCGCCCTATTTCCAGTCCCGGCGCGATGCCATCTACCAGGGTTTCTATGCCGTCCTGGAAGCCCAGGGCAACGCCTATCCCTGCTACTGCACGCCCGAGGAACTGGCCCTGTCGCGCAAGCTGCAACTGAGCCAGGGCCGGGCGCCACGCTATGCCGGTACCTGCCGGCATCTCGACGCCAACGGGCGTGCCGCGCATGAGGCCGTCGGCCGCCAGCCCACCCTGCGCTTTCGCGTGCCCGATGATGAGGAAATCGGCTTCGATGATGCCGTGCGCGGACCGCAGCGCTTTGCCAGCGCAGATATTGGCGACTTCATCATCCGCCGCGCCGATGGCAGTCCGGCTTTTTTCTTCTGCAATGCCGTGGACGATGCCCTCATGGGCATCACCCTGGTGCTGCGCGGTGAGGACCACCTGAGCAACACCCCGCGCCAGATCCTGATCCTCCAGGCCCTGAATCTGCCAGTACCGCAGTATGGGCATATGGCGCTGATCGTGGGGGAGGACGGTCAGCCCCTGTCCAAGCGCAACGGCTCGCGCACGGTCGAGGAACTGCGCGCCAGCGGATTTTTTCCGGAGGCCCTCAATAATTATCTTACGCGTCTCGGGCACCCACTGGAAAGCGAGGCCCTGCTGGGTCTGGAGGCGCTGGCGGCGCAGTTCAAGGTGGAGCGCCTGAGCCGCTCACCGGCGCGTTTCGATGCCCAGCAGCTTGCCTTCTGGCAACACCAGGCCCTGTTGAATCTGCCCTGGCAGCGCGTCTGGGACTGGATGGCGCCTGAAGTAGATGGTCTCGTGCCCGAATCCGCGCGCGAGGCCTTCGTGGCAGCGGTGCGCCCGAACCTCTCGATTCCCGAAGATGCCGCGCTCTGGGCGGCGGTCTGCTTTGGCGAGCCGGCCATCGCACCGGACGCCGAGGGCATCCTGCAATCCACTTCAAAAGGCTTCTGGCAGTTCGCGCTGTCCGGCTTGGCTGACAGCGGCACCGATTTCAAGGCATTGGCAAAATCAGTTTCCGCCTTGAGCGGTCAGAAGGGCAAGGCACTTTTTCTGCCGCTGCGCGTTGCCCTGACCGGGCAGACCCACGGACCTGAACTCGCGGCCCTCTTGCCCCTCATTGGCGGCGAACGCGCCGCCGCCCGCCTGCACACCGCGCTGGAGATGGCCCATGCAGATCTATAATACACTTACCCGTCGCAAGGACCCGCTCACACCCATCGAGCCCAATCACGTGCGCATGTACGTCTGCGGCATGACGGTCTACGATTTCTGCCACTTCGGTCATGCGCGGGTGATGATCACCTTCGATCTGGTGGCGCGCTACCTGCGTGCCCGCGGCCTGAAGGTCACCTATGTCCGCAACATCACCGATATCGACGACAAGATCATCCGCCGCGCCGCCGAGAACCAGGAGTCCATCGAGGCCCTGACGCAGCGCTTCATCGATGCCATGCACGAGGACGAGCGTGCCCTCAATGTGCAGGCGCCCAATCTGGAGCCGCGCGCCACCCTGCATGTGCCGAACATGATCGAGATGATCGCGACCCTGATCGACAAGGGCCACGCCTACGCCGCCGCCAATGGTGATATCTATTATGCCGTGCGCAGCTTTGCCGATTACGGCAAGCTCTCCGGCAAGAGCCTGGACGACCTGGAGGCCGGTGCGCGTGTCGAACTTGATGAGGCCAAGCGCGACCCGCTCGACTTCGTGCTCTGGAAGGCGGCCAAGCCCGGCGAGCCGGCCTGGGATTCGCCCTGGGGCGCGGGGCGGCCCGGCTGGCATATCGAATGTTCGGCCATGAGCATCGACGCCCTGGGAGCGCATTTCGACATCCACGGCGGCGGCATGGACCTGCAGTTTCCTCATCACGAAAACGAGATTGCCCAGAGCGAGGGCGCGACCGGCTGCCACTTCGCCAACATCTGGATGCACAACGGCTTTGTCAGGATCAACGAAGAGAAAATGTCCAAGTCCCTGGGCAATTTCTTCAGCATCCGCGAGCTCCTGCCGCGCTATGGCGGCGAAGTCATCCGCTTTTTTGTGCTTTCAAGCCACTATCGCAGCCCCTTGCATTATTCCGAGGAAAATCTCGAAATTGCCAAAAATGGCCTGACCCGGCTCTACACCGCGCTCAGGGATGTCGAGCCCGCGATCTATGTGTCGCTCGAAGAGATACCGGCGGGACTGTCCGCCTGGCGTGAGCGCTTCATCGCCGCCATGGACGACGACCTCAATACCCCCGAGGCCCTGGCGGTGCTCTTTGATCTTGCCCATGAGGTGCATCGTGCCCGCGCCAGTGATCCGGCGCGGGCCGCCCGGTTCGCCGGTCTTTTGAAATATGCCGGGGACATGCTGGGGTTCTTGCAGGAAGATCCGCTTGCCTTTCTGCAGGGAGGGGCGGGTGCGGTGCTGGATGCTGATCGCATCGAGGATATGATCGCCCAACGCGCGGCCGCCAAGAAAAACAGGGATTATGCCGAGGCCGACCGGATTCGCGCGCAGCTGCTGGAAGAGGGAATCGTGCTGGAGGACTCCGCTCAGGGAACCAGCTGGCGACGCGGCTGAGGGCTGGGTCGTTTTCGCTAACTCGCCGCCTCGGCGTATCTGGCGATCACTTCGTTGTGCCTGAGCCAGAAATGGCAGGCCATGTGCATGGCATCCCGGAAGGCCTCGTAGCTGACCGGCTTGCGCATGAAAGCGTTGGCCCCGATCTGGTAAGCCCTTTCGATGTCGCTGTTTTCCGAGGAGGTCGACATGACCACTACGGGAGTGAAGCAGGTGCTTTGATTCTCCCGGATTGCCCGAAGGACCTCGAAACCGGAGACCTTCGGCAATTTCAGGTCCAGCAGGATCAGGTCCGGTGTCTTCAGGTGGGAAAGCGGTTCTGGCGGGAAAAGCATGCTCAGGGCCTCTGCGCCGTCATGCGCCACCCTCAGCAACACATCCTTGAGAGCCTTCTCGCAACTGCGACGTGCCAGTGTTTCGTCATCCGGATTGTCTTCCACCAAAAGTAAATATTTCTGGGTCACGCCCTTTCCCCCTCTTACTGCCCATTGCAGCCCCTCTTTTAATTCAACTTACTCTAGCAAGGCCCTGATCGGCTGGCATCCGATGATGGTTTTCCGCCTTAATTACCAGAAGCGCTTTGCCAATGCCCATATAGGGAGTTTTCTACGGTTGAGGCCTCGCTTGCCAGCGATATTCTTCGTCTGCTAAGTTTCCGGACCTGCATCAGCAGATAACAATATGTTTATAAGTAAGAGGGAGACATGCGTAAATTCTTATTCCTATCGAGTCTGGCCCTGGCCAGCACATTGGGCCTTGCAGGTCCCGCCAGCGCCGAAGAGGGTGGTCAGCGGATCGCCACTCAGGGCAATGGCAAGGGCGCCACGGCCTGCATGAGTTGTCACCAGGCCGATGGCGCAGGCCTGGAATCGGCTGGTTTCCCGCGCCTTGCCGGCCTGAACCCTGATTATCTTGCAGCGCAGTTGGAGGCGTTCCAGACCGGCACCCGCAAGAACCCGATCATGACGCCCATCGCAAAAGCGTTGTCCGGGCCAGAGCGGCTCTCGGTCGCCGCCTACTATGCCGCGCAGCAGGCGCCGTACAAACCGCTGTCAGCAGGTGTTGCGGAGAACGCGCGTGGCAAGGCCCTGGCGCGTGTCGGCGACTGGCGCCAGCGCGACCTGCCGGCCTGCCTTCAGTGCCACGGCCCCAATGCTGCTGGTGTGGGCAGCAGCTTTCCCGCGCTGGCAGGACAACATGCCAGCTATATCCAGGCCCAGCTCAATGCCTGGAAACAGGGTGATCGCCGCAATGATCCCGGTGGATTGATGAAGGCGGTCGCCGACAAGCTCGACGCCGCGGACATCCGCGCCGTTGCCGCCTACCTTGCGGTCCTGCCAGCAGCATCCGCGGTATCAGCCCTATCCGCTTCAGATTCACAGTAATCGCTTTCCAGGAGCAACAATGAAACAAACAAGCATGATCCGCGCGGGCCTGCTCGCGCTCGCGGGATTTTACCTGCTGACAGGTGTGCAGCAGAACGCCTCGGCCGAAGCGAAAATGCAAACCAGACATCTGGCAGTTGCGCACAAGCCGGTCGTCAAAGGCGCGGCCTACTTCATCCCGCCCCAGGAAATTCCGCATGACGAGTTCGGCAAGCTGGTCCGCCAGGGGGAACAGATCTTCCTGGATACGCCGACCTATGCCAAAGGCTACGCCGGCAATGGCCTGAGCTGCGCCAACTGCCATCTGGATCGCGGCCGGCGCGCGAACTCCGCGCCCATGTGGGCCGCCTATGTGGCCTACCCGGCCTATCGCAGCAAGAACAAGCACGTCAACACCTTTCAGGAGCGCCTGCAGGGCTGTTTCAAGTTCAGCATGAACGGTAAGCCACCGGCTGCGGACAGCGAAGTCATGAATGCGCTGACCACCTATGCCTACTGGATGGCCAAGGGTGCTCCCACCGGCGACAGCAAGATGGCCGGGCGCGGTTATCTGAAGCTGGAGAAGCCGCCGCTTCAGGCAAGTGCTGAGCGTGGTGCCAGGGTCTATGCCGCCAATTGCGCGGTCTGTCATGGAACGCATGGTGAAGGCCAGAAAGTGAGTGGCAAGTATGTGTTCCCGCCGCTCTGGGGAGCCGATTCCTTCAACTGGGGCGCCGGCATGCATCGGATTGATACCGCCGCCGGCTTCATCAAGGCCAACATGCCGCTGGGCAAGGGCGGCAGCCTGACCGACCAGAACGCCTGGGACGTGGCAAGTTACATGGACAGCCAGCCACGGCCGCAGGATCCGCGCTTCAAAGGAAATGTGGCGGAAACCAGGCAGCACTTCCACAACGAAAACTGTCACTACGGCGAAGCCGGGGCGCTGCAGGCCTCGCGCTGATCAGCGGTTGAAGCCAGCAATTCAAGGCGGGTCTTCGGGCCCGCTTTTTGTATGTCTACTGGCCTGCCACATGTTCAATATCAGACTTTCGGTCTATATTACTGGCCTGGAACGACAAGATCGGCTTCGAGCCGCAGAACAAGAATCGGGGGCAGTGGATGTTGGTAGTCGTTGGATATGTACTGGTGATCGCGGCCATCCTGGGTGGGTTTTTGCTGGCCGGGGGCCACATCGCCGTATTGATGCAGCCGGTCGAGTTGCTGATCATCTTCGGGTCTGCCGGTGGCGCCTTCCTGGTAAGCAACAGCCCCAAGGCGCTCAAGGCAACCATTCAGGCCCTGCCGACCATCCTCAAGGGCTCCCGCTATGACAAGGCGCTCTACCTCGAAACCCTGAGCCTGCTCTACAACATCTTTGCCCGCGTGCGCAAGGAAGGCCTGCTCGCCATCGAGGGCACCATCGAGGCCCCCGAGGAGAGCGATCTCTTCCAGGCCGCACCCATGGTGCTGGCGGATCACCATGCCGTGGAGTTCATCACCGATTACCTGCGCATGATGGTCAGCGGCAACCTGGAAGTGCATGAGATGGACAATCTCATGGACATCGACATCGAGACCCACCACCACGAGACCGAGGTGCCGGTCCATGCCCTGCAGCGCTTTGCCGATGGCCTGCCGGCCTTTGGTATCGTGGCGGCCGTGCTCGGCGTGGTGCATACCATGGAGTCGGTAGGCCTGCCGCCGGCGGAACTGGGCAAGCTCATTGCCGCCGCACTCGTGGGCACCTTCCTCGGCATCCTGATGGCCTATGCCTTTGTCGGGCCACTGGCCAGCGCGCTCTCCGAGCGCGCCCAGGAATCCACCAAGTATTTCCAGAGCATCAAGGTCTGTCTGATCGCCTATATGAATGGATACAACCCGCAGACGGCAGTCGAATTCGGCCGCAAGGTGCTGTTCTCCACCGAGCGCCCGGGCTTCATGGAGCTTGAAGCGCATCTGAAGGGGAAATAGGCAGGGATGTCTGATCGGAATGCGCGAATGATCGACTGCGAGGATAGGGCATGACTCCCGAAAAGCGTCCGATCATCATCAAGAAGATCAAGAAGGCGGCCCATGGCGCCCACGGCGGCGCCTGGAAGCTGGCCTATGCCGATTTCGTCACCGCCATGATGGCTTTTTTTCTGCTGATGTGGCTGCTCGGTTCCACCACCAGGGCAGATCTGCAGGGCATCGCGGAATACTTCAAGAATCCCATGAAGGTGTCCATGTCCGGGGGCTCCGGCGCCGGTGACGCCGAGAGCATCATTCAAATGGGCGGCGAGGACCTGACCCGCTCAACCGGCCAGGTGAAAATGACCAACGAGGGTCGCAAGACCATCACTACCAAGGCGGTCGAGAATGACACGAGCCGGCTCGAAGCCCTGAAGAAGAAACTCGAAGCGGCCATCGCCAAAAGCCCGGTGCTCAGACAATTTCGCAATCAGCTCAAGATCGACATCACCAGTGAGGGCCTGCGCATCCAGATCGTGGATGAGGCCAAACGCCCGATGTTCGAACTGGCCAGCGCCCGGCTCGAACCCTATGCCCGTGACATCCTGCGCGAGATCGCGCCCATCATCAACGAACTGCCGAATCGCATCAGCATCCTTGGGCATACGGATGCCCGCGCCTATGCCGGCACCGGCTCGGGTTACAGCAATTGGGAGCTGTCCGCCGACCGCGCCAATGCCGCCCGCCGCGAGCTGGTCATGGGCGGGCTGAACGGCGACAAGCTCATGCGCGTGCAGGGGCTGTCGTCCTCGGTGCTCTATGACGACAAGGATGCCTTCAATCCCATCAATCGGCGCATTTCCATCATCGTGATGAATCGCAAGGCCGAGGATGCCCTGCGCAAGAACAGCGGCGCCAGTCTGGAAGTCGGGACCGGCCAGCCGCTCCAGCCGCAGGCCCTGGGTGTCCGGCATGCTTCTGAATCAGATTGACATCTGGCGCATCAAGGATGGAGCCGGAGGAGGCGCCCGTGGATGAGCAAGTCAAGGCACTGATTGATACCTTCTCCAGTACGAAAATCCCCATCCTGCGGCGCAGCCGTCTGGAGATTCAGGCCCTGATCAAAAGCGGCTCTGCCAGCGCGCCCGCACTGGCAGACATCCTCTCCCATGATTCCTTGCTGAGCGCGTGCCTATTGCGCAAGGTCAGCAGGTCTCCGGATCGCTTGATCGGCACGCTCGAACAGGCCGTTCTGTTGCTGGGGGAAAGCGCTCTGCTGGATCTGGTGGAGAACAGTCCCGACGTGGATGACCTGCTGACGCCCGCCCGCCGCGCCCGTTTCGTCGCCCAATGCCATTACGCCTATCTCTGCGGGCGCCTTGCCAGGCACTGGGCCTTTCATGACGAAGATCTGCATTACGCTGAAAGTTTCGTGGCGGCTTCCCTGCATGATCTCGCCGCACTGATGCTCGAAGTGTGCTCTCCACAGCAAGCACCCCGATTCGATATACCCACTGCGAATCTGAATGCAGCACTGGCGCGGGCCTGGAACCTGCCCCAGCTCCTGCAGGAGGCCCTGGACGCCGATGCCCTCATTCCCCGGCGCGCCATGCTGGTCAACCTGGCCTGCCTGATCCTCAGGGACGCAGCTCAGGGCTTTGACAATCCGCTTCAGCAGACTCGCCTGCATCGCGTTGCCGAAATGCTCAAGCTGCCAGTGGTCGAACTTCAAACTGATATCTTCCGTCAGGCCGTGGCCGCCATCCGCGAAATCAAGGACTGGCTGGCAATGGACATCAGCAGTTTCGTTCCATTCTTTCCGGTGCTGCAGGAATCCGTACCTGTCGCTACCGCCTGCCCCTTGCCCCGCCAGGAAATTGGCGAGGATGCAGCTCCGCATTCATGGTCCAGCCCGGGACAGCTCATCCAGGCCCGGCTCAGCGAGCTGTCGGAGCAGGCTGGCCTGTCGCGCATCGTCTTTGCGCTGCTGACGCCAGATCACGCCAGCCTGCAGGGCCGCTATTTTCATGGCGTGGAGGCCGGCTCAGGCCTGCACCAGTTCCAACTCGAGCGGGAGAAGGACGAATTTTTCTTCGAATTGCTCTCCGGCCCGCAAGCCCGCTGGATCAGGGCCGGCGAGCAGCGCTCCGCACGGGCCCAGGCATCTTATGAACTCCAGTCATACCTGGAGATGCGGGAGTTCTTCGTGGCGTCTCTTTTTGTGTCAGACAAACCGTTGGGTATCTGCTATGCCGATAGGGGATCGCCAGACTGCGGCCTCGATGGCCAGGCCTTCGAGCAGTTTCGCAGTTGCTGCGACCGCATCTCGCGGGAGCTCACCATGTTTTCCCATCCCGCCTGACAATTTTTTGAAACAGCGCCGGCCTGGACTGTCTAAACCCGTGAATCTCTTGACCGGGGGTGATCATGCAGACCAGGACACTGGAACAAACACTTGAACGGCTGCTGTCTGGCTCCAGGGGCATTCTTGCCGCCGATGAAAGCCAGCGCACCATCGAAAAGCGGTTTCGCGCCGTGCAGCTGGCGTCTACAGAGGAGACGCGCCGGGAGTACCGGGAAATGCTCTTCAGCACGCCAGGGCTGGGAGAGTACATCAGCGGCGTTATCCTGTTCGAGGAGACACTGCTGCAGAATGCCTCCTCTGGCAAGTCCATGCCGCAGTTGCTCGAAGAGCAGGGCATGTTGCCGGGCATCAAGGTGGACAAGGGCACATCGGACCTGCCCGGATTCCCTGGAGAAACCTTCACGCAGGGGCTCGATGGCCTGCGTGAGCGACTGATCAGCTATCACGAGGCCGGCGCCCGCTTTGCCAAATGGCGGGGCGTCCTGCGCATCGGCCCAGGCCAGCCCAGTGACACGGCCATTGTGGAAAATGCCCGCTCCCTGGCCCTCTATGCTGCGCTCTGTCAGGAACAGGGCATCGTACCGATCGTCGAACCCGAAGTGCTCATGGAAGGGGCGCATGATCTTCAAGCCTGTACGCAGGCAACCGAGCGCACCCTGCTGGGCGTCTTTCATGCACTGCACCAGCAGAGAGTTAGCCTCGAATGCATGCTGCTCAAGCCCAACATGGTCGTGCCCGGGCTGGAGAGCCGAGAGCAGGCATCCGCCGTCCAGGTTGCCGAGGCCACGCTCCGGGTACTGCGTCACAGCGTGCCAAGCGCCGTGCCGGGCATCTTCTTTCTGTCTGGGGGGCAGGGCGCCGAGGAAGCTACCGAGCGGCTCAATGCCATCAATGAACTCGCCAGGCATGCACCCTGGGTGCTGAGTTCGTCATTCAGCCGGGCGCTGCAGTCGCCAGTCCTGACGCATTGGGCAGGCAGGCCCGAGAACCGGGAAGAGGCCCAGCAGATTCTGCTGGCGAGGGCACGGCTCAACAGCCTGGCGCGACTTGGGCAGTATGATCCGGCGCAGGAGCAAAATCTGCAAAATTCTGCTTGACAGTCCCGGGGAGCCCCTGTAAATTACGCCGCACTAGGGGGCCATAGCTCAGCTGGGAGAGCGCTTGAATGGCATTCAAGAGGTCGGCGGTTCGATCCCGCCTGGCTCCACCAAGTTAAACAGAGAGGCTAGACCATGTCTAGCCTCGTTTGTTTCAGGACCCTGGCATGATTGCAAAGATTCTGACCGGAATCGGCGTCCTGATGATTTTGGCAGGACTCGTCATCGGCTTCGCCTATGCCTGGCAAACCAATGGCTGGATACTCGTGCCGATTGGATTTCTGGTGCTGCTGGTTGCGGCAGTCGCATGGATGCAGGAACCCTGATCCGATATTGCCAGTTGGCCATGTTTTGAATACACTAGGCAACGTTTTCTGCGTCCCCATCGTCTAGAGGCCTAGGACACCCGCCTTTCACGCAGGTAACTGGGGTTCGAATCCCCATGGGGACGCCATCTCATAGCAACCGCCTCCGGCTATCGCCGAGGCGGTTTTTTTGTGCCATAAAAAGTATATCAGGGCCTTTAAATCACCTGAATATGAATTTCATATAATGATATCTTATGGGATGAGATTCTCTCGCCACGTTTCAGCAAGACTTTGCCCCCAGCTTGTCGATTGACTGCTCTGGCAAAGGTGCCGCTGGATCCGAAATTCATTATCCGACTTAAGGGGAAGTTTTTTATCTGGCCAGTTTCCCGTTTCAAGTTGCCGGGCTGTGGTCGGGTGCATTCCTCTGGAACCCGCATGAATGCTATGGCCGTGCCTTTGGGTGGCGGTTTTCAAAGCGCTCGAATCGGACGACTTCCGGCCAGGATTGACTACGACTTTAGTCTGATTAAGGGCAAAGATGATGAACTTCCCTGGAAGGCTCCTGTCTTTTCCCTCGGTGGTACCGTGGTCGGAAGACCTAAATCTTCAGCCTGAAGTCTGAGTAAGGGAGCAACATGAATAAGATTTCACTTATGGTAGCAGGTGCCTTGTTAGCCGGTGGCATGTCCATGGATGCCTCAGCCTATACCCATGATTATCCCCGGGTCATGGGGATGGTCATTGGAAACAAAGCCTATGATAATGCTGCTCTGCAGCAACAGATCAGCCGTGCGGATGTTGCGATTTTGGGTTTCTATCCAGGCTGGAAGTCTGGATACTCTTACGGGGGCTACACGGGCATGCGTGCCGCCGTAAAAGCGCTCAAGGCAAAAAATCCCAACCTCCTGGTAGGGCAGTACACGATTCTCAATGAAATGCAAAACAACACCAGTGGCGCGGATGGTGACAAGGCGCGGAAACTAAACCAGGAGAACTGGTGGCTCCGTAATGCCAGCGGGGGAATGACCGCCTGGACCAGTGCCTATAATGCCTATGAAACCAACATGTCTTCCCATACCAGGACTGATGCACAAGGCAAGCGCTGGCCGCAATGGCTGGCTGAACGTGATTACAACAAGTTCTTCAAAGCAGTACCCGAAATGGATGTCTGGTATTTCGATAATGTCTTTGATCGTCCACGCGTCACTGCGGACTGGAATCTCGATAGACGTAATGATTCTGCCAGAAGCTCACTTGCCATCTCGGCTATCCGTAATGGCCACGTCGCCGAATGGAATCGCGCAAAGCAACTGCGTCCAAACGCCATGCTTGTGAGTAACGCCGATAGCGATCTTTCCATGCCTGAATATAAGGGAAAGATGCAAGGCAACTTCCTCGAAGGCCAGATGGGAAAATCCTGGTCAATCATCAACTGGGCTGGCTGGGACAAGATGATGGCGCGCTACAATGGCGCCATGGCGAATACCACGGGTCCCAAGCTGGTTGGTTTTAATGTCTGGGGAAGCCCATATAATTTCAAATTATTCCGTTTTGGTCTGACTTCCACGCTGATGAACAACGGCTACTACTCCTACACTGACCAGAACAAGGGCTATGGTTCTTTGCCCTGGTTTGACGAGTATGATGTCAGTCTCGGGCAGCCTACCCAGGGGGTGCAAACATCACCCTGGTCCAAGGGGGTGTACCGCAGGCTGTTCCAGAAGGGCATGGTGCTGGTGAATCCGACCGGCAGCAATGTAACCGTGAACGTTGGCTACAGCTACAAGCGCATAGCCGGCAGGCAGGATCGTAGCGTCAACAACGGTCAGGCAGTCAATGGCAATATCACGATTCCTGCCAAGGACGGCATCATTCTCGTCAAGCGCTGATCCACGCAGGTTAAAACATTCGGACCCGGGTCTATCGACCCGGGTTTTTTATTGCGCGTTGTGGGCGGTTGGCCGGGCAAGCTCATATTCTTCGAAACTGACAAGATGGGTTTCGGCAAGGTCGAACTTGACAGAAGTGTCTGCCAGACTTCGATTGCACGCCGTGGTTCTAAGCTCGGCCAGATCGGTTTCAAGCTGGTTTATCCGGTCGATCAGGCAGGAAATGGCCTTGCCGACCGGATCCGGCATGAGATGGTGATCAAGATCAATGCCCTGAGGAGTGATCCTGCGCTGATCCATAGGTAACACCACCTTGCCCGGAATGCCGACCACAGTCATTCCGGCAGGCACATCGGCAAAAACGACGGAGTTTGCGCCTACCCGGACATTGCGACCTATCCTGATTGCGCCAAGAATCTTTGCTCCGGCCCCGATGATCACGCCATCTTCCAGGGTTGGGTGGCGCTTGCCCGGATTCCAGGTCGTCCCCCCCAGGGTCACGCCGTGATAGAGAGTGACATCATTGCCGATTTCAGCAGTTTCTCCAATCACGACACCTGCGCCATGATCTATGAAAAAGCGTCTGCCGATCTGGGCGCCCGGATGAATTTCTATTTGCGTGAACAGGCGTGCCGCATAGCTCAGCAGGCGGGCGGGATAGCGCCAGTTTCGCTGCCAGAGCCGGTGTGCCAGCCGATAGAGCAACAAGGCGTGGACGCCTGGATAGGTGGTGATCACTTCCCAGCTATTGCGGGCAGCAGGATCGCGTTCGAATACACATGCAATGTCCTCCCTGAAGTGCTGCCACAATGAAATCTTCCCCCTTCCAACAGCCGCCACTGTACTGGTCTTGTCCATACATCCTCGGATGGTCGGCACGAAAAAAAGAGTTAAAAATGCTGAACAGGCCGTCCGGCTTCAGGATCTGGAATCTGGCCAGAAGCTGGACAGTTTCCAAGGGCAAGCCAGAGTCAGCTTTTATATTGCGGAACGGTTTTGCTTTTAGGGGGATTTTGCTGGCAATTTCTCGGTTTTGGCGAGTGACCTCAGACCTAGGACTTTAGACTGTCGGGCCTTCACCCGATTTTTCCGTTTTCCCACTGGATTACCTTGGTTGCACGAAAAGTTCCCGCATCGGGAAGATGATCTGATCTGTGTTGCCTGAGCGGTGATACAGGTTGGCGGACACCAAGGGAACCCGCTGTCTGGATGTGTCTGGCTGGGTATGGGACTGGGCCGCCATGTTTCGCAATGTCTCGGCAGATCACTTGAATTGTGCAGTAGGAGCGTCCTGACGCCGGTTCCCTGCTGGCGTCTGTCGCGTCCATGTCCTGGAAATAAAAGAAATCCCGCCAGAGGCGGGAATAAGCTTCTGGCAAATCAACCGGAGTTGCACATGCCGATCGAAGACGTTCTGTATCCTTTCCTGGGGGCCTATCAGGCTTCGCCCCAATGGTTCAAATCTTCTGTTGGCCGGCTCTACTCATGGGTTCCGAAAGGCGTGCGCTACGGCGCGCAATATCATCGCTTCAGCTCGGAGCTTGCGCGCAGGGATGCCGGTCACATTCAGTTGCTGACCCGGCGGAAGCTAGAAGGCAGTCTACGCTGGGCCATCAATACCGTGCCTGCCTACCAGCAGTATCGAAAGTTGTTGGGCAAGGACATGTCCCCGGAAGACATGCTTCGTGAACTTCCCCTGCTGAGCAAGGAAGAGATCAAGGCGGACCTCGAATCGTTTGCCTCCAGGCAGTGTCAGCCCGCTCATCGACTGGTCACCTTCACCGGTGGCTCTACTTCCACACCGATGAAATTCTATCTGGAAAAGAACGTGACCCGTCCCCGCGAATACGCCTTCATGGATGACTTCCATGCGCGGGTCGGGCTCGATCCGCAGGATATCATCCTGGCCCTGCGTGGGCGGAGCGTGCCGACCGCGGTGCGGGCCCAGGGACCTTTTTGGGCGTATGAGCCGATCAAGCGACATCTCATGTTCAGTCCTGATCATATGGACGAGGCTCGCATGCCTGGCTACATCGAGGCCATGCGGCGCTGGAAGCCGACCATCATTCAGGCCTATCCATCCCTGATTCAGCCGTTGGCAAACTGGTTGCGGGAACATCCTGCGCCAGACGTGACCAGTCGCATCCGCGGCATCCTGCTCTATTCCGAGAGTGCGCTGGATGTCCAGCTCGATTTCCTGCGTGAAGTCTTTGGCTGCCCTGTGTTACGCCATTATGGGCATTCCGAGCGGGTTCTCATGGCGGCCTCCATGCCCGACGATGATCGCTATTTCTTCTGGCCGCAGTACGGCAAGTTCGAACTGGTGGACAAGGTTGGCAAGCCGATCACCGAGCCGGGAGTCCTTGGCGAGGTGGTCGGTACGAGCTACGACAATCACGCCATGGCCTTCCTGCGCTACCGCACCGGCGACTTTGCCGTCCTCAGTGACAAGCCTCATCCCGACCTGCCCCTGTATCCGGCTTGCGAGCGGCTTGAGGGTCGCATGCAGGAGTTCATGGTGTGCAAGGACAAGCGGCTGGTTTCCGTAACATCCATGGGGGCGGCGCATTCCGCCTACTTCTCCATGGTCGATGCCGCCCAGTTCGAACAGTTCCGCCCAGGGCATCTGGTCCTCAATCTGCTTACCTCCAGGCCCCTGCCGGATGGTGCGGTGGATGGACTGCTGCAGGCGATGGACAAGAAGCTCAAGGGCATGTGCGACGTGGAGGTCCGGGTGGTCGATCATCTGGACCGGACCCCGCGTGGCAAATTGCAGATGCTGGTGCAGCACCTGGACATTCGTGCCTACATGTAAATTCGTCCCGACCCTCGCCAGACAGCGAGTAACTCACAAGAGTGAAACATGCGAGAAAAATATGTGGTCATGCTGGGGACCGCTTTTGAAACCATGGGCGGGGTTTCCGCAGTTGTGAATGTTTATCGTGAACATGGTCTCTTCGAGCGCTGGCCAGTGCTTTATCTGCCGACACATTGTGATGGCAGTCCCGTAAAGAAATTCACCATGGCGGTCAAGAGTCTGCTGCGTTACACCGGGCTGCTGTTATCCGGGCAGGTGCAGATGGTTCACGTGCACTCAGCGTCCTATGCCAGCTTCTGGCGCAAATCGATTTTCATGTCCCTGGCATTTCTGGCAGGCCGGCCAGTGATATTTCATCTGCATGGAGCAGAATTCGACAAGTTTTTTTCTGAAAGGTGCAATGACCTATCAAGAAGGATCGTCGTTTACATGCTGGACAATTCGGCATGTATTGCCGTGCTTTCGACACAATGGCTGCGATGGATGTCGAGCGTGACCACAAACCCGAACATCGTTCGTATTTTCAATCCGGTCACCCAAACCAGCACTCTGGCTGAAAGCCAGATCAGCCGCAAGCCTTGGTCTTTGCTTTTTCTTGGGCGCCTTGGCCAGCGCAAAGGCATTTTCGATCTGCTGGAAGTCGTATCGAGACTCAAGGCCGATTTTCCTGATCTCGAACTCCTGTGTGGCGGCGATGGCGATGCGGAAGCCGTGATGCGCCGCGCCAAAGTGCTGGGCATTCAGGAGCGGATTCGCCTGCTTGGCTGGGTGAGAGGGCAGGAAAAACAAGCCCTGCTGGCCAGCGCCGGTGTTTTCGTGCTGCCCTCTTATCATGAGGGCCTGCCCATGAGCGTGCTCGAAGCCATGGCTGCGGGCCTGCCCGTGGTTTCCACGCGGGTTGGCGGCATCCCGGATGCCGTGACGTCCGGCAAGGAGGGTGTTCTGGTCGAGCCGGGTGATGTGGACGCACTAGAGGCCGCGCTCCGGCGCCTGCTGTCCAGTCCTGAGTTGGCCCGGGAAATGGGAGAGGCAGGGCTGCGCAAGGTCGCTGCGGAATTCGAGGCCGACAAGGTGATTCCCCAGATCGAGGCTTTGTATCGCAAGTTTGGCGTGCAGCCACTGCTGGCCGGTGCATGAAATGAGAGGGGACGTGTTCCGGGCATTCCATACCCGAGCCGTATAGGGAGGAGATATTGATGAGCAACAACGCAAAGCTGGTGGAGAAGATCTACTGGCGCTGGAACCGACTCAGCTGCATGTCCCCGGCGGAGGTGGGCTACCGGGCCCGCAACCTGATGGTGGCCACAGTCGAGCAGGCCGGCCTGATGACCGCACGCTCCGTCCCAAGACCCAATCTGTCCCAGACCGAGGATCTCTGGGCAGCCCCGGCAAGTGGGGTGGATGCCCAGGCCTGCTACAAGGCAGCGGAAGCAATCATGGAAGGGCGCCTGGATGTCTTTGCGCTGAAAGCCGCCGAACTCGGCCATCCGCCGCGCTGGAACCGTGATCCCCTGAGCGGCAAGGAGGCGCCGCTGAGCTTTGGCAAGACCCTGAATTACCGTGACCCCGCCCTGGTCGGGGACATCAAGTATCTCTGGGAGCCGAACCGGCATCTGCATCTGGTCACACTGGCCCAGGCTTACCACTTGAGCCAGGACACTCGATACCTCGCTGCCCTTGTCACTCAGCTTGATGCCTGGTTTGAGCAGTGTCCTTACCTGATGGGCCCGAACTGGACCAGTTCGCTGGAGCTTGGCATTCGCCTGATCAACTGGAGCTTCGTCTGGAGCCTGATTGGAGGACTCAGGTCGCCCGCCTTCTCAGGCAGGGAAGGGCGCGCCTTCCTGCGTCGCTGGCTGACCGCCATCTATCAGCACGCACACTTCATTCGCGGGCATTTTTCGCGGTTTTCCTCGGCGAACAATCATTTGATCGGCGAGGCCGCCGGACTATTCGTCGCCACGGCTGCCTGGCCCTACTGGGACAGTTTTGCACGCTGGCAACAGGTTGCCCAGGACATCCTGCAGCAGGAGGCGCTCACCCAGAATGCACCGGATGGGGTAAATCGCGAGCAGGCGATTTCCTACCAGCAGTTCGTGCTGGATTTCCTGCTGATCAGTGCCCTGGCCGGGCGCCAGCGCGGCGTGGAGTTTTCGGCTGCGTACTGGCAGCGCATGGAGGCCATGCTCGAGTATCTTGCATCGATCATGGATAGCGGTGGGCACGTGCCCATGATCGGCGATGCGGATGATGGGTATGCGGTACGCCTTTCCCAGGATGAGAAGTTTTGCCCTTACCGATCCCTGCTGGCCACCGGTGCCGTGCTTTTCAAACGTGGAGACTTCAAGTTCAAGGCGAAAAAACTGGACGACAAGACCCGCTGGCTGCTCGGGCCGCAAGCCGAAACAGATTTTGCCAGGGTCTCGACGGAGGGCATCAGCCTGCCGGTGCGCCAGAGCTTCCCCGACGGTGGTTACTATGTCCTAGGCTGCGACTTTGAAAGCGATCAGGAGGTTCGCGCCGTAATCGACGCAGGCCCCCTTGGGTATCAGGCGATTGCCGCGCATGGTCATGCCGATGCCTTGAGTTTCACGCTATCGCTCGCCGGCCGGGAAATCCTCATCGACCCCGGCACTTATGCCTACCACACGCAAAAGGAATGGCGCAACTACTTTCGCGGCACTTCCGCGCACAACACGGTGCGTATCGACTGGGAGGATCAGTCGGTCATTGGCGGCAACTTCATGTGGCTGCGCAAGGCACAGACCCAGTGCAAGACCTGGCGACCCGGCGAGGATGTCGATTACTTCCTCGGCCAGCATGACGGCTATGCCCGTCTTCCCGATCCCGTGATCCATGAGCGACATATCCGTTTCTATAAAGCCAAACACAAACTGGTCATCACCGATACCTTGCGCTGCAAGGAAGGGCATCTGGCCGAGCTCTTCTGGCACTTCTCCGAAGACTGCGTGGTGTCCCTGGATCAGGGCCTTGTCACGGTGCGCAACGGGCCAGCAGGGGTGCAATTGCGCAGCCAGGCCAGCCAGATCGAGGCGCGGCTGGAATCCGGCTGCGAGGAGCCGCCACTGGGCTGGGTCTCCCGGCGATTCGATGTCAAGCAGCCATCCACCACCGTGGTGTACAGCGTGCCGGTTTCCGGTGAGACCCAGATTGTCACGGAAATCGACTGCAATTTCTTCCGTAGCCGGGATAAATCGAACAATGAATGAATTTCGCCATAGGCCATTGATCGGCCGGACTTTCGTGCAATGGCGGAACTTTCTTGAATAGCGATAATCATCGCGTGGCAGTCAAACGAAAGAGGGGCATCATGAAAATCAGCATCTTTGGATTGGGTTATGTCGGCGCGGTCTCCGCGGGTTGTCTGACCAATGACGGACACGAAGTGATTGGCGTGGATCCCAATCAGACCAAGGTCAACCTCATCAACAATGGCCAGACTCCAATCATTGAAAAGGATATCGGGGAAATCATTGAAAAGTCCGTAAACAATGGCGGTCTGCGCGCCACCACCAGCGTGGAGGAGGCGGTGCGGGCCACCGAGATGTCTCTGATCTGCGTGGGTACGCCCAGTCAGGCCAACGGCAGCCTGGATCTCAGCTATGTGCGCCGCGTCTGCGAGCAGATCGGTACCGTCCTGCGCGACAAGACCGAATTCCATCTCGTGGTCATCCGCAGCACCATTCTGCCGGGTACCATGCTGAACGTGGTGATCCCCACCCTGGAAGAATACTCCGGCAAGACCGCCGGCCTCGATTTCGGCGTCTGCAACAACCCCGAGTTCCTGCGCGAAGGCACGGCGGTCTATGACTTCTACAATCCGCCCAAGACCGTCATCGGCGAAATCGATGCCCAGAGCGGCGACATGCTGGCGCGGATCTACGAAAAGCTCGATGCGCCCCTGATCCGCACCGACGTCGCCACCGCCGAAATGGTGAAATACACCGATAATGTCTGGCACGCCCTGAAGGTCGGCTTTGCCAACGAAATCGGCACCATCTGCAAGTCCCTCGGCATCGATGGCCACAAGACCATGGACATCTTCTGCCAGGACACCAAGCTCAATCTCTCGCCCTATTACCTCAAACCGGGCTTCGCCTTCGGCGGTTCCTGCCTGCCCAAGGACGTGCGCGCGCTGACCTACAAGGGCCGTACCCTGGATCTGGAACTGCCGATCCTGAATTCCATCCTGCCCTGCAACGATCATCACATCGATCGCGGTCTGAAGATGATCATGGCCACGGGCCACAAGCGGGTCGGCATCCTCGGGCTCAGCTTCAAGGCCGGCACCGACGATCTGCGCGAAAGCCCCATCGTCGAAGTGACCGAGCGCCTGCTCGGCAAGGGCTATGATCTGCGCATCTATGACCGCAACGTGCAGCTAGCCACGCTGACCGGCGCCAACCGCGACTACATCCTCAACCACATTCCCCACATCTCCAGCCTGATGGTCGATCACATGGAACAGGTGCTCGATCACGGCGATACCGTGGTGGTAGGCAATGGCGCCAAGGAGTTCCGGGAAGTGCCGGATCGCATGCGCGATGGCCAGGTGATGGTCGATCTGGTGCGTATCTCGGATGCCCGCTCGCAGGGAGGCCGTTATGAGGGGATTTGCTGGTAAGCGCAGGCGTGTCCTGATCATCGTCGAGAACCTGCCATCTCCCTTTGATCGTCGGGTATGGCAGGAGGCCAACACCCTGCGAGACGCCGGATATCAGGTGTCCATCATCTGCCCTACCGGCAAGGGCTATGAAAAGCGCTACGAGGTCATCGATGACATCCATATCTACCGGCACCCGTTACCGGTAGAGGCGGATGGCGCCCTGGGCTATGCCTTCGAATATGGTGCGGCCCTGTTCTGGGAATTCACCCTGGCCTGGCGGGTGCTGCTGACGCGTGGCTTCGACATCATTCACGCCTGCAATCCGCCGGACCTGATTTTTCTGGTCGGTGGATTTTTCAAGCTCTTTGGCAAGAAATTCGTTTTCGACCATCATGATATCAATCCAGAGCTTTACGAGGCGAAGTTCGGCCGGCGTGACTTTTTCTACAAATTGATGGTGTTTTTCGAGCGATTGACCTTTCGCACCGCGGATGTCTCCATTGCCACCAACGAGTCCTACCGACGCATCGCCATCGAGCGTGGCGGCATGGATCCCGACAAGGTCTTTGTCGTGCGCAGTGGCCCCAAGCTCGACCGCCTGCGCATCCTGCCACCAGTGCCGGCCCTGAAGAAGGGGCGCAAATATCTGGTCGGATATGTTGGTGTCATGGGCAAGCAGGAAGGCATCGACTACCTGCTGCGCGCCGCCCGTTACATCATCCAGGACAAGAGCCGCCAGGATGTGCATTTTGGCATCGTCGGCGGTGGCACCGAGCTGGATAACCTCAAGGCTTACGCCGAGGAGCTTGGCATTGCCGACTACGTCACCTTCACTGGTCGCGTGCCGGACCAGGAACTGCTGGAAATGCTCAATACCGCGGATGTTTGTGTGAATCCTGATGTCGCCAATGACATGAATGACAAATCCACCATGAACAAGATCATGGAGTACATGGCGCTTGGCAAGCCAATCGTACAATTTGATCTCACCGAAGGCCGATTCTCTGCCCAGGAAGCATCACTTTATGCGGCCAGAAATGATGAGATCGACATGGCGGCCAAAATCATGCAATTGCTGGACAACCAAGACCTTCGCCAGAAAATGGGCGAAATAGGCCGGGCCAGAGTGGTCAATGAGCTGGAATGGAAATACCAGGTGCCCGTTCTGCTCGCAGCCTATGAGGCCCTGGACCTTCGCCGCCCCATTCCCGCCAGCCAGGCCAGCGGAAAGTAGAACAGCTTCGTAAGCCACTATTCATAGCTAGCCGGAGCGCTTTTGTCCGACTCTGGGAGAGGATTTACAGTCAGGGACAAGGATTGTCCCAAATTGTCCCGAGCGGCGATTGGCGGACATAAAAAAGGACCAAGCTTGCGCTAGGTCCTTGTTTCATTGGTACCGAGGGTCGGAATCGAACCGACACGGTGTCACCACCACCGGATTTTGAGTCCGGCGCGTCTACCAGTTCCGCCACCCCGGCTTAAGTGGCGGAATTCTAGTATGCCGGCCAGCTTTGCGCAAGTACCGTTAATACTCGTTTGGTTTTTGCGGGACATCATGTTAAAAAAACCGCATGGATAATTTTTTGCTTGTGCTGGCAGCTTTCGCCCTGGTTGTTCTGAATGGCTTTTTCGTGGCTGCCGAATTTGCCATGGTCAAGATCCGCGCCACGCGGGTGCAGGCCCTGGCCCGCGATACCGGGCTACGCGGCCGGATTCTCGGACAGGTCAACCGGAATCTCGATGCCTATCTCTCGGCCTGCCAGCTAGGCATCACCCTCGCCTCACTGGGGCTGGGCTGGATTGGCGAACCGGCCTTCGCCAGGCTGCTTGAACCAGTATTGGCGCGTGCCGGTGTTGATTCACCGGACGTGGTCCATGGCATTTCCTTCGTTACCGCATTCATCATCATTTCCTATCTGCACATCGTGCTGGGTGAGCTTGCGCCCAAGTCCATGGCCATCCGCCAGCCTGAACCGGTTTCCCTGTGGACTGCCGTACCTCTGTATGCCTTCTACTGGCTGATGTATCCTGCCATCTGGGGCTTGAATCTCAGTGCCAACCTGGTACTCAGGGCCTTTGGCCTGCAGGTGGCGCACGAAGGGGAGGAGGCGCATACCCCCGAAGAACTCAAGATGATCGTCATGTCCAGCCATGCCCAGGGTGAGCTGAGTCGGGAGGAGGGTGAAATTCTGTCCCGCACCCTGGATTTCGGCGAACTGACCGCAGGCGAGCTGATGCGACCGGCTGCCGAGATGCGCTGCCTTTACCTGGATCGGCCCGCCGCGGAGAACATCGCCATGATGGACCGGCATCGTTATACCCGTTATCCTGCCTGCGAGGGTGATCGGGGAAATGTGGTCGGGCTCGTTCACGTCAAGGATCTCTTCGCGGCGCGGCGCAGCGGTGACAGCCTCGACAACCTGGAACGCTTCATCCGGCCCATCGTCACCGTGCATCGGGACCTGCCGGCCTTTGCTCTGTTCCAGCGGTTTCGCGGGGGAGAGGCGCATTTTGCCATCGTCACTGACGAGCGGGGCACGATAACCGGGTTCATCACCATGGACCATATCCTGGAGGCGCTGGTAGGCCAGATCCAGGACGAATTCCAGCATGGGCCGACCAAGCGCTGGCAGCACCTGCCCGATGGCAGCCTGCTTGGGCCGGCCAGCCTGCCGATCTATACCCTGGAGCGCGAGCTCGGCACGGATATCCTGGTGGAGGAGGTCGATACCGTCGGCGGGCTGGTGATGTGGCGGCTTGAACGCCTGCCCAATCCGGGCGAGCGGGTGAGCTTTGATGATTTCGATATTGTGGTGCGCGAGATGCAAGGTCCGCGTATACTGCGAGTACAGATATATCCGACCTCGGACCGTGAAAAAACAGATCTTTGACTATTTCCTGCCTGAAGCCCTGATCGCCCAGACCCCCCTGCCAGAACGCAGTGCCTCCCGTCTCCTGTCCCTGGATGGCAGGACCGGGCAGGTGGCGGACAGGTCGTTCCGCGATCTCGCTGTCTTGCTGCAACCGGGCGACCTGTTGGTATTCAACGATACCCGGGTCATCCCGGCCCGTTTGCATGGACGCAAGCAAAGTGGCGGCGCGGTCGAGCTGATGCTGGAGAGGCTGGCTTCACCCCGCCAGGCCTGGGCTCAGGCACGTGCCTCAAAGCCGCTGCGCCCGGACATGGAGATTCTGCTGGCAGAGCAGGTTGCCGTGCGGGTGCTGGGCCGCGAGGGCGACCTCTTCCTGCTCGAAAGTCCGGCCGATCTGCCCTGGCCCGCCTTGCTGGAACAGTTCGGCGAAATGCCGTTGCCACCCTACATCGCCCGCCAGGCAGACACTCAAGACAGCGAACGCTATCAGACCGTGTTTGCCAGGCGCCCCGGCGCCGTGGCAGCCCCGACCGCGGGGCTGCACTTCGATCAGGCGCTGCTCGATACCCTCAGCGCTCGGGGCATCGAACAGGCCAGCGTGACCCTCCATGTCGGCGCCGGTACCTTCCAGCCGGTGCGCTGCGAGGACATCCGCGAGCACCACATGCATAGCGAGTATCTTGAAGTGCCGGAAAGCACGGTCGCCGCGATTGCCGCCGCCCGCGCGCGCGGTGGCCGGGTCGTGGCGGTGGGGACCACCAGTCTGCGCGCCCTGGAAGCGGCAGCTGAGAGCGGTACGCTGCAGCCCTTTGCCGGGGAAACGCGGCTATTCATCTATCCCGGCTACCGTTTCCGTGTGGTCGATGCCCTGATCACCAATTTTCATCTGCCTCAGTCGACACTGCTGATGCTGGTCTGCGCCTTTGCCGGTATCGACAAGACCCTGGGCGCCTATGCGCATGCCGTGGCGCAGGGCTACCGTTTTTTCAGTTATGGAGATGCCATGTTCGTCACGCCAGAGAGTCCGGAGACCGGCAATGGCTGAGGCGCCCCTGCGATTTGAGCTGCATGGCAGCGACGGCGCGGCCCGCACCGGCGTCATACACATGCGCCGTGGCGAGATCCGCACGCCCGCCTTCATGCCGGTGGGGACCTATGGGACGGTCAAGGCCATGACTCCCGAGGAGTTGCGTGAGGTCGGCGCCGACATCATTCTCGGCAACACCTTCCACCTGATGCTGCGCCCGGGGCTGGATGTGGTGGAGGCGCTTGGCGGTTTACACCGCATGATGCACTGGGACGGCCCGATTCTCACCGATTCGGGGGGATTCCAGGTCTTCAGTCTCGGTGCCCTGCGCAAGATCACCGAGGCCGGGGTCAAGTTCCGTTCACCCGTGGATGGCCAGGCCGTCTTTCTCGGGCCCGAGGAATCCATGGACGTGCAGAAACGCCTTGGCTCGGATATCGTCATGATCTTTGACGAGTGCACGCCCTATCCCGCGGATTTCGAGACCGTGCGCAAAAGCATGGAGCTCAGCCTGCGCTGGGCTGCGCGCTCACGCGATGCCTATGACGGGGAGGGGGCACTGTTTGGCATCGTGCAGGGCGGCATGTATCCCGCTTTGCGTGAGCGCTCGCTTGGGGGCCTGCTCGAGATCGGCTTTGATGGCTATGCCCTTGGCGGCCTGTCCGTCGGGGAATCCAAGGAAGAGATGCTCGCAGTGCTCGATGCCATCATGCCGGGCATGCCAGCTGACAAGCCGCGCTATCTGATGGGAGTTGGCACACCGGAGGATATTGTCGAAGCGGTGCGGCGTGGAGTGGACATGTTCGACTGCGTGATGCCGACCCGCAACGCCCGCAATGGCTGGTTGTTTACCCGGCAAGGGACGGTTAAGCTACGCAATGCCCGTTACGAGCGCGACCCCGGTCCCCCCGATCCTGAATGTGGCTGCTATACTTGCCGGCATTACAGTCGGGCCTACCTGCGACATCTGCAGCGTAATCGAGAAATTCTGGGCGCGCGACTGAACACGATCCATAATCTGCACTACTATCAGGATCTCATGCACGATCTGCGTGATGCCGTTGCCGCGGGCCGGTTGGACAGCTTCGTGCAGGATTTCTATGCGCGGCGCGGACAGCATGTAGTGGGTCGTTCGCTGCATTGTGGCGCTGAGAGCTGAGCATCTGATTCTATGAAAAGGAACCCCCATGAGTTTTGACCTGATCTCCACTGCCTTTGCCCAGTCACCCGCAGCACCCACGGAGACCAACCTGCTGATGCAGCTGGCGCCCATGCTGGTGATCTTCGTGATCTTCTATTTCCTGCTGATCAGGCCCCAGGTCAAGCGCGCCAAGGAGCTCAAGCAACTGATCGAGTCCCTGGCCAAGGGTGACGAGGTCGTTACCAATGGCGGCGTGGCCGGCCGGGTCACCAGCGTCAATGACGATTTCGTCGGGCTGGAAGTGGCGGATGGCGTGATCATCAAGGTGCAGAAACAGGCCGTGAGCATGGTGCTACCCAAGGGCAGCCTCAAAAAGGGCTGATCCGGCCATCCACCTGTCCACGCCCTCCTGCAAGGATTGCGCTGAATGAAACCATATCCGCTCTGGAAGTACCTGCTGATTCTGGCGGTGCTGATCCCATCCTTCCTGTACTTCCTGCCCAACCTGTTCGGTACCGTGCCGTCAGTGGAGATCCGGGCGCCGCAGGGCATGATTGCCCCGGCTAGTGCCGACATTTCCGCCATGCTGCGTCAGGCGCGAATTCCCTATGACTCGATACGTGCGCAGGGGAGCGGCTTGAAAGTGCTTTTCAATAATCCTGCCGACCAGTCCCGAGCCCAGGAGTTGCTGCGCGACAGGCTTCCCGATCAGACCGAGGTGGTGCTCGCCAATCAGCCGGCTGCCCCGGAGCTGTTGCAGCAGCTTGGCGGTAAGCCTGTCAACCTGGGCCTCGATCTGCGTGGCGGGGTCTATCTGCTCCTGCAGGTGCAGACCGAGGTCGCGGTCCAGCGTGCCGTTGACCGTTATGTCGATGAACTGCGTACCTACATGCAGGAGAAAGGCGTTCGCTATCTGCGGGTGGAACGACCGAATCCCGATACCCTGTTGGTGAAAATGAATGATCCGCAAGCCATGGCATCGGCCAAGTCGGTGCTCGCCGAGAGATATCCGGAACTTGCCCTGCAGCCCCTGAGCAATGCCGACGGCAGCTTCCTGCGGATCACCCCCACGGATGATGAAAAGGCGCGGCTGCGCAAGTTTGCAGTGGAACAGGGCATCATCACCATCCGTAACCGCATCGACCAGCTGGGCGTGAGCGAGCCCGTCATCCAGCGCCAGGGTGAGAGCCGCATTGCGGTACAGTTGCCAGGCGTGCAGGACACCACCCGCGCCAAGCAGATCATCGGCTCCACGGCGCAGCTCGAATTCAAGCTGGTCGACGAGGCGCACGACCTCGCTGGCGCATTGGCCGGCCAGGTGCCGAGCGGGGATGCCATTTATTATGACCGTCAGGGCCAGCCTTACCTGCTCAAGACACATACTGTGCTGACAGGCGAATTTCTGAACGATGCCGGCTCGAACATCGACCAGCAGACCGGACAGGCCATCGTCAACGTCAGCTTCGATGCCCGCGGTACCCGCATCTTCTCGCGCCTGACCACCGAGAACACCGGCAAGCGCATGGCCATTCTGCTCGACGAGAAGGTCATCACGGCGCCCGTGATCAACGAGCCGATCACCGGCGGCCGCGCGCAGATCAACGGTTTTGATGATACCCAGGAAGCTCATAGCGTCGCCATCATGCTCCGCGCTGGCGCCCTGCCGGCCCCGGTCAGCGTGATCGAGGAACGTACCGTGGGTCCGAGCCTGGGTCAGGACTCCATCGCCCAGGGAATCAACTCGCTTGTCATCGGCATGCTGGTGGTGCTGGTATTCATGACGGCCTACTACCGTCTGTTTGGTCTGGTGGCCAATCTGGCTCTGGCGCTCAATGTCGTGATGATCATCGCGGCCCTGTCACTATTCGGAGCGACCCTGACCCTGCCAGGCATGGCGGGTATCGTGCTGACGGTGGGCATGGCAGTGGATGCAAATGTGCTCATTTATGAGCGCATTCGTGAGGAACTCCGCAATGGCATGAGCCCGCGCGCCGCCGTGGACGCCGGCTTTGATCGGGCGCTGGCGACAATCGTTGACGCCAATATCACAACCCTTATTGCCGGTCTGGTACTCTTTCAGTTCGGAACGGGTCCGGTACGCGGTTTTGCGGTCGTGCTGAGCATCGGCATTCTTACTTCAATGTTTACCGCTGTGATGGTCAGCCGTGCAATCATTCACCTGGTCATGGGCCGCCGGCGTTTGCAGAAGTTATACATCTAAGGATTCGCCATGGAATTTTTCAAGCGCCGTACCGCAATCCGTTTCATGGAAAAGCGCAGGCACTTTGCGGTTTTTTCTCTGATCCTGATCATCGTCAGCCTTGTGTCCCTAGCCACCAGGGGCCTTAATCTCGGCATCGACTTTACCGGCGGCACCCTGGTGGAAGTGCGCTACGAGCGCACTGTACCGGTTGCAGATGTGCGTGCCGCCCTGACACAGCAGGGATTTGGTGATGCTGTGGTACAGACCTTTGGTGGTCCCCAGGATGTTTTGATCCGGTTGCCGGGGGGGCAGGCACGAGACAGTGCGACCCTGAGTACCCGGATTGCCGCGGCGCTAAAGCAGGGGGCCCAGGGTCAGGATGTGCAGGTCCGTCGTGTCGAGTTTGTGGGACCACAAGTCGGAAAGGAACTGGCTCAGCAAGGTATGTTGGCCTTGGTCCTGGTGATATTGGGTATTCTGATTTACGTCAGCTTTCGTTTCGAGTGGCGATTTGCCATTGGCTCCATCCTGGCGCTTCTCCATGATCCGATTCTCGTGCTGGGGTTCTTCAGTGTTACTGGCATGGAGTTCTCCATCAGCACGCTGGCGGCCTTGCTGGCGGTCATGGGCTACTCCATAAACGATACAGTGGTCGTTTTCGACCGGATTCGCGAATATTTGGTCCAGCAAAGGAATAAGTCAGTGGAAATGATCATGAATGAGAGCATCAACTCCACGCTTTCACGCACGATCATGACCAGCATGACCACCCTGCTGGTCGTTCTGGCTCTGCTCTTTTTTGGTGGGCCGGTGCTGGAGCCTTTTGCGGCAACCCTGGTGGTCGGCATTCTGGTGGGAACCTACTCTTCGATCTTTATCGCCAGCCCGGCAGCGCTCTGGCTGGGCCTCAAGCGTGAACATGTCGTGAAATCAAAGCTGATCCGTGGTACGGATCGTGAGGATGGGGCGCGCATCTGAAGCGCCCCCATTCAGGAATCCGAGGCCGGTATCCAGCGCCGGCCTTTGCGCGTCTGAGCCATGGCCGCCCATGCTCACCCTTCTCCCGTTCTGTCAGGCTGGATTTCCGCATCTTTTCCCACAGTGCCTTGCGGCTGATGCCAATCGCCGCGTGGTCCGGGTGCAGTTCCGCTCAGTTGATGCGCGGTTTGCGCGAAAAGCTCCTTGCCTGCACCTGTCGGGCCGGTGACTGGCACGCGGGCACCAGTGCAGCACATCTTCCGATCCGCTTCCCGTGCTACGTGCATTATTGTTGTTTCCCCGCGTATTATCATTGGTTGAAAACATGCCATTGAACCGGTGCGGGAGGAATTCCGGTTGCTGATCCGGTTGATTCGGACCCATTCGCAAAATCATGCCCGGCCGTATGGCGTTCCCTACAGGATGCTTGCTCCATGTTTGATGACATAAACATCGTACTGGTCGAAACCAGCCATCCCGGCAATATCGGATCAGTGGCCCGCGCCATGAAGAACATGGGGCTTCGCCGCTTGACCCTGGTCAGCCCCAGATATTTTCCGCATGCCGAGGCAACAGCCCTGGCTTCCGGCGCGGATGACCTGCTGGAGCATGCGCGCGTGGTGGATTCACTGGTGGAGGCGATCGCTGACTGCCGGTTCGTGATCGGCACCAGTGCGCGTGAGCGGCGTGCCGACTGGCCGGTGTTCGAGGTGCGGGAAGCGGCGCTCAAGGTCGTTGAGGAGAGCCAGCGGGGGGCCTGCGCCGTGGTATTCGGTCGTGAGCGCACAGGCCTGAGCAATGATGAGCTGGATCGCTGCCATGCCCTGATGCAGATCCCCACCGACACGGCCTATAGTTCGCTCAATCTGGCGCAGGCCGTGCAGGTGGTCGCCTATGAGCTCTGGATGGCTGGCAGGGTTCCGGTAAGCAGGCCCGAATCTGCTCAGGCCCGCGCCACTTTGGCCGAGACGGAATATTTTTACGGGCATCTGGAAAGACTGCTCATCGACAGCGGCTTTCTCAATGCCCAGGCCCCAAAGCCCCTGATGCGCCGGATCCGACGCATGTTCGACCGGGCCGAACTGCAATCGCATGAGGTCAATATCCTGCGTGGCATCCTGACAGCGCTGGAACATTCTCCTCCCACACAGGACAAAAGCCGCAACCAATCCTGAATTCTTGACGTTGCAAGTCGGGTAAAGGTTTAATTGAAAATTTCTTCATTTCTAGATGTCCGGGATAAACGGAGAGAATATGGGATATTTCAGGCGCTTGCGGGAGGATGTTCAGGTGGTGTTCGAGCGTGATCCCGCCGCCAGGAATTTCATGGAGGTGGTGCTGACCTATCCTGGCGTCCATGCCCTGCTGCTGCATCGGCTGGCGCATTCGCTCTGGGTGCGCGGCTTTGCCAGCCCGGCCCGGGTCATTGCGGCTTTTTCGCGTTTCCTGACGGGCATCGAGATCCATCCGGGCGCCAGCATCGGCCAGCGGTTCTTCATTGATCACGGCATGGGGGTGGTCATTGGGGAAACGGCCGAGATTGGTGACGATTGCACGCTTTATCACGGCGTTACCCTGGGCGGTACCAGCTGGAAGAAAGGCAAGCGCCACCCCACCCTGGGAAACAATGTCATTGTTGGGGCGGGTGCCAAGATTCTGGGGCCCATCAGACTGGGCGACTGTAGCCGGATTGGCTCCAACGCGGTGGTGGTCAAGGAGGTGCCGGCCAATGCCACGGTGGTGGGTATCCCGGGGCGGGTGGTCAAGCAGGAGGGAAGTGCGCGCCGGTTCGCCTTCGAAGCCTATGCCGCTACCGAGCAGATGCCCGACCCGATCGCGCGGGCCATCGAGTGCATGCTCGACCACATGCATCGTCAGGATGAGCACATCGAAAAGCTGCAGCAGATGATTGCTGAGCAGCAGGGCCGGCGAGGTCTGCTCAGGGAAGAGATGGAACCCGTCAGCTGTGATCTGAATGGCGCCGGGCCGGGAGAGAAAAGTCGGGGAACTAATACTTGACTGAAATAGTCGGATAAGATAGTTTCCGTAGCACACAGGATGGTGAAACCACTTGAAGCTGACCACGAAAGGCCGCTATGCAGTCACTGCCATGCTCGACTTGGCGCTGTTTCAGGACCAGGGTGCCGTAACTCTGGCTGACATCGCCAAGCGCCAGCAGATTTCGCTGGCCTATCTTGAACAGCTCTTCGGTCGCTTGCGGCGCAAGGGCCTGGTGGAGAGCGTGCGGGGTCCTGGTGGCGGCTATCATCTGGCGCAGCCTGAATATGCGATTCGGGTTTCCGACATCATCGCCGCTGTCAACGAGCCGATTTCGACCACCATTTGCGGTGGGGAGGCGGCCAATCGCTGCAAGGGTGAAAATGTCGCCTGCCTGACGCACGACCTCTGGGAGGCGCTGGGCACAGAGATTCAGCAGTTTCTCAATGGGGTGACACTCGCCGCGCTTGTGGCGCAGCACCATGAGAAACAGTTCGGACAGGAGCACGGCAGCCCCTTGCGCGACCATCGGATGGCGCGTGAGAAGACGGTGGTTGCCGTTGCCGGCGCGGACAAGCATGTATCTGGATCATAACGCCACCACGCCCGTCGATCCGCAGGTCCTGGAGGCGATGCTGCCCCACCTGCAGGGTTGTTGCGGCAATCCTTCCAGCGTGCACAAAGCCGGCCGGATCGCGCGCGCTGCGGTGGATGAGGCGCGGGAGCAGGTGGCGAGTCTGGTCGGGGTGCAGGCCAGTCAGGTGGTATTTACCGCCAGCGGCACCGAGGCCAACAACATGGCCCTGAAAGGCGTCGCTGCGCTCAAGGGGCGGGATGCAGCACTGCTGGTCAGCGCCATTGAGCATCCTTCGGTGGCTCAGGTGGCAAGTGCACTGGCGCGCCAGGGCTGGCCAGTGCAGCGGGTCGCCCCGGATGTCCATGGACTGGTTCAGGCGGAAGCAGTGGCTGAGGCCATGCCAGCCGCTTGCGGACTGGTTTCGGTCATGCTGGCCAACAATGAAACCGGCGCGATACAGGATGTCGCTGCCATTGCCCGGATCGCCAGGGCGCGCGGAGCACTGGTGCATACGGATGCGGTACAGGCCCTTGGCAAGATGCCGGTCGACTTTGGCGCGCTGGGCGTGCACATGATGAGCCTGTCCGCGCACAAGATATACGGTCCCAAGGGTGTCGGTGCCCTGGTGCTCGACAAGCGTACCGCGCTGGAGCCTCTGCTGCACGGAGGCGGGCATGAGCGCAGGCGTCGGGCCGGCACTGAAAACGTGGCCGCCATCGTGGGATTTGGCAAGGCTGCGGTGCTGGCGCAGGAACGCCTGGATGCAGACATGGCGCAACAGTCAGCCCTGCGTGATCGTCTCATCCAGGCCGCCAGGGCCGCCGTACCGGACATGGTGGTGTTTGCCGAGGACGCGCCGCGCCTGTGCAATACGGTTGCCCTGGGGGTTCCGGGTATCGAGGGGGAAACCCTCCTGATGAGCCTGGATCTAATGGATATCATGGTTTCAAGCGGTTCGGCCTGCTCCAGTGGCAGCCTGGATCCGAGTCCCGCGCTGCTGGCGATGGGCGTGCCGGTGGATGTGGCGCGCAGCGCCATCCGCGTCAGTCTGGGACGCGATACTTCGGTGGCGGATATAGACCGTTTCGTTTCGGTTCTTCGACAGCAGGTGGAACGCTTGCGCAATCTCTCCCGAATCGCCGGCTGAACCGCGATTTGGATAATCAGGCTTGAGGCCTGTCAGGTTTGGATGTGGCAAGGAGGGCAGCATGAGCACAGTTGAAACAAGTCTGGCAAAACAGGTGCAGGAGCGCGAGGCCGCGGTCCGGCAGCCAGTCGCTACAAATGCGGAACACACCCCGATCTATCTGGACTATCAGTCCACCACGCCGGTCGATCCGCGTGTCGTGGAGAAGATGCTGCCCTATCTGACCCAGCAGTTCGGCAACCCGGCCAGCCGTTCCCACAGCCTGGGCTGGACCGCCGAGAAGGCCGTCGAGCATGCCCGCGAGCAGGTTGCCAAGGCCATCGGCGCCGATCCCAAGGAGATCGTCTGGACCTCCGGGGCAACCGAGGCGACCAATCTGGCCCTCAAGGGTGCTGCGCATTTCTACAAGGGCAAGGGCAAGCACCTGATCACCCTGAAGACCGAGCACAAGGCCACCCTGGATACCTGTCGCCAGCTGGAACGCGAGGGCTTCGAGGTCACCTACCTGCCGGTACAGGAAAATGGGCTGGTGGATCTTGATGCATTCCAGGCGGCCCTGCGCCCTGACACCATCATTGCGTCGGTGCTGTACGTCAACAACGAAATCGGCGTGATTCAACCCATGGCCGAAATCGGCCGGATACTGCGCGAGCGCGGCATTCTCTTTCATGTCGATGCCGCGCAGGCAGTCGGCAAGGTGCCGGTGGACGTCAATGCCATCAACGCCGATCTGATGTCGCTATCCGCTCACAAGGCCTACGGCCCCAAGGGCATCGGTGCCCTGTATGTGCGCCGCAAGCCGCGGGTGCGCATCGAGGCGCAGATGCACGGCGGTGGCCACGAACGCGGCATGCGGTCCGGCACCCTGCCGACGCACCAGATCGTGGGCATGGGCGAGGCCTTCGAGATCGCCGTGCGCGAGATGGAAGGCGAAAATGCCCGCATCCGGCGTCTGCGCGACAAGCTGCTCAATGGCCTGCGCGAGCGCATCGAGGAAGTCTATGTCAACGGCGACCTCGAACAGCGGGTACCGCAGAATCTCAACATCAGTTTCAACTTCGTTGAGGGCGAGTCTCTGATCATGGCGCTCAAGGATCTTGCCGTGTCCAGCGGCTCGGCCTGTACCTCCGCCAGTCTCGAACCCTCCTATGTACTGCGGGCCTTGGGCCGCAGTGACGAACTGGCGCACAGCTCCATCCGCTTCGGACTGGGTCGTTTCACGACCGAAGCTGAAATCGATTACACCATCGAACTCGTCGCCTCCAAGGTGGACAAGCTGCGCGAGTTGTCGCCACTCTGGGAGATGTATCAGGAAGGCATTGATCTGGAAAGCGTGCAGTGGGTTGCGCACTGATCCGGCAAATCTGACAAGGAAAGGAGTACATCATGGCTTATAGTGACAAGGTTGTTGACCATTACGAAAATCCCCGCAATGTCGGTAGCTTCGACAAGGGCGATCCTTCCGTGGGCACCGGCATGGTCGGCGCGCCGGCCTGCGGCGATGTCATGAAGCTGCAGCTGAAGATCGGCGACAACGGCCTGATCGAGGATGCCCGCTTCAAGACCTACGGCTGTGGTTCGGCCATTGCCTCCAGCTCGCTGGTGACCGAGTGGGTCAAGGGCAAGACCCTGGATCAGGCAATGGCGATCAAGAATACCCAGATCGCCGAGGAACTGGCCCTGCCGCCGGTCAAGATTCACTGCTCGATCCTGGCGGAAGACGCGATCAAGGCCGCCATTGCCGATTACAAGGAAAAACATGGGGTGCCGGAGGCGAAGGCCGCTTCCTGACGGTATTCTGGGGCCTGGGTGGCTGGTACAGGTCATGCCGCCAGCCTGGGCCGTCCTGATCGAGGAGAAATGATATGTCAGTAGCAGGCGTCGATCTGACCGAAAGGGCTGCCCGACACGTCCAGCGATCACTGCAGAAGCGGGGCAAGGGCGAGGGGCTGCGTCTGGGTGTGCGCACCAGCGGATGTTCCGGCATGGCCTACGTCATGGAATTCGTGGACGAGCCCAAGCCCGAGGATCAGGTATTTGAAAATCATGGCGTCAAGATTTTCGTCGACCCCAAAAGCCTGATCTATCTGTCGGGTACGGAGCTGGATTTCGTCCGGGAGGGCCTGAACGAGGGGTTCAAGTTCAACAATCCCAATGTCAAGGACGAGTGTGGCTGCGGCGAGAGCTTCAATGTCTGAAACCGGTGCTCCAGCATGCTGGCGCTGTCAGGCAGATCTGAAACCTGCAGGGCAGCCAGTGCTGTTCTGCCCGGCCTGCAACGCCCTGCAGCCATCACCCCAGCTCGATCATTTCGAGCTGTTTGGACTGGCCCCGGCCTATGAACTGGATCTCGATGCCCTGGAGGACAGCTACCGCGCCGTGAGCCGGCTGGTGCATCCGGACCGCTTTGCCACGGCAGAAGCGCGGGAGAAACGCTTCTCGCTAGAATGGAGTACCCGTCTGAACGAAGCCTATGCCACCCTGCGTGATCCTTTGAAACGTGCGGAATATCTCCTGAACCTCAGTGGCGTACCAAGCCAGGACGAATCCCGCACCGTCATGGATCCCGCCTTCCTGGGCGAGCAGATGGAGTTTCGCGAACGCCTGGAAGAGGCGCGGGACAGCAACGATCCTCTGGCTGCCCTGGATGCCTTGCGCCGGGATATCCGTAGCGCCACCACCGAACGCATGGACGGCCTGCGTACCGATCTGGGGGGCGAAACGCCCAGCAATACCGCTTCCGCCGCCATCCTGATCCAGGAACTCAAGTTTTTCAGGAAGCTGCTTGAAGAGGCGGATCGTCTCGAAGAGCAGTTCGACTGAAGACCTTTCCTTTCCGTCGTCCTCCACCATCCGGGAAAAATCATGGCTTTACTGCAGATCAGTGAACCGGGACTGAGCACCGCGCCACACGAGCATCGATTAGCCGTTGGCATTGATCTTGGTACCACCAACTCTCTGGTGGCCACCCTGCGTTCCGGCGTGCCCGAGACCCTGCCCGATGCGCTAGGTCGGCATCTCTTGCCCTCTGTCGTGCGCTACCTGCCGGATGGCCGGGTCGAGGTCGGGCAGGATGCCCTGGCCGCTGCCGCCAGCGATCCACACAACACCATTGCCTCGGTCAAGCGCCTGATGGGCCGTGGCATTGCCGATGTGGGCACGCTTGCCAACCAGTTGCCCTATGATCTGGTCATGCCGGAAGGTGGGGGCATGGTGCGCATCCGCACCATCGCCGGCCCCCGTAGCCCGGTGGAGATCTCGGCCGAAATCCTCCGGGCACTGCGCCAGCGTGCCGAGGAGAGCCTGGGCGGGGAGCTTGCCGGCGCCGTGATCACGGTCCCTGCCTACTTCGATGATTCCCAGCGCCAGGCGACCAAGGATGCTGCCAAACTGGCGGGTCTGAATGTGCTGCGATTGCTCAATGAGCCCACCGCAGCGGCAGTGGCCTATGGGCTGGACAAGGGTTCCCAGGGCGTCTTCGCTATCTATGACCTTGGCGGCGGCACTTTCGATATCTCCATCCTGCGCCTGAAGGCGGGCGTTTTCGAGGTGCTCGCGACGGCGGGGGATTCGGCGCTGGGCGGTGACGATATGGATCATCGCATTGCCGAATGGATACTGGAGCAGGCCGGCAGCCGCAGCGAGGACCCGCAGTGGCTGCGTCGGGTGCTGATGGCCGCCCGCGAAGCGAAGGAAAATCTCACAGAGCAGGCCGAGGCCGAAATCCGGCTGGATCTCCCCAATGGGCAGGCCTGGACCGGGGTGCTCACGCGCGCGCAATTCGATGATCTCATCGAACCGCTCATTCAGCGCACCCTGGCGCCCTGCCGGCGCGCCCTGCGCGATGCCGGACTCGATCGAAGCGAAATCCAGGGCGTTGTCATGGTCGGTGGCAGCACGCGAGTCCCCAGGGTGCGCAAGGCTGCCCGCGAATTCTTTGGCACCGAGCCTCTGGTGGATATCGATCCGGACAAGGTGGTGGCCATCGGTGCCGCCATTCAGGCGGACGTGCTGGCGGGCAACAAGCGCGATGACGAATTGCTGTTGCTGGATGTCACGCCGCTTTCCCTGGGACTGGAGACCATGGGTGGGCTGGTGGAAAAGATCATCCCGCGCAATACGCCCATTCCCGTGGCGCGTGCCCAGGAGTTCACCACCTACAAGGATGGCCAGAGCGCCATGAGCATTCACGTGGTGCAGGGCGAGCGCGAACTGGTGCAGGATTGCCGTTCCCTGGCGCGATTCGAACTGCATGGCATCCCGCCCATGGTGGCGGGCGCCGCGCGCATCCGGGTCACCTTCCAGGTGGATGCCGATGGCCTGCTGTCCGTCACCGCGCGCGAGCTGAGCACCGGCGTGGAGAGCCAGATCACGGTCAAACCCTCCTATGGCCTGGGTGACACCGAAATCGAGCAGATGCTGCGCGACTCCCTGGAGCACTCCCAGGAAGACGTCGCGGCGCGCACCCTGCGCGAGGCCCAGGTCGAGGCCCAGCGTTCGCTGGAGGCCCTGGCTGCGGCCATTGCCGAGGACCGGCATCTTCTGAGTAGCGGAGAACTGGCCGAGATCGAGCTGGCCGTCCGTGAGTTGCAAGCGGCCGCCGCCGGGAATGAGCTCGAGGTCCTGCGCCAGCGCATGAAGGCCCTGGAGGAGCAGACCCAGACCTTTGCCCAGCGGCGCATGGACGCGGGTATTCGCGAGGCCATGACTGGCAAGAAGATCGAGCATTTTGAATGACGGGATACCAATGACTAAAATCACCTTTCTGCCCCATGCCGAAATCTGCCCCGAAGGCGCCGAGGTCGAGGCCGAGCCGGGCGAAACCATCATCGAGGCGGCCATGCGCAATGGCATCGTGATCGAGCACGCCTGCGAGATGAGCTGCGCCTGTACCACCTGCCATGTCGTCCTGCGCCAGGGGTTCGATTCCCTGGAGCCGGCGGAGGAGACCGAGGAAGACCTGCTCGACAAGGCCTGGGGTCTGGAGCCGACTTCACGTTTGAGCTGTCAGGCCGTGGTCGAGGATCAGGATCTGGTGGTGGAGATTCCCAAGTACACCATCAATCTCGAAAAGGAACGGCATTAGAACCTGGAGAAACTGGCATGAAATGGACCGATACTCGCGAGATCGCGATTGCCCTCGACGAGGCCCATCCCGACGCAGACCCGCAGTACGTGCGTTTTACCGATCTGCATCGCTGGATCACCGAACTGGAAGGCTTCGATGATGATCCCGCCCGCTCCACGGAGGGTATTCTCGAAGCCATTCAGATGACCTGGCTTGACGAGCGTGAGTGAAGCCCAATCAGGGGCTCTGGAAGGAAACATGGCGGGTGAACGGGTTCTGGTGGCCATGTCCGGCGGGGTGGATTCCTCGGTGGCGGCCGCCATCCTGCAGCAGCAGGGCTATGAAGTCATTGGCGCGACCATGCGCCTCTGGCGGGGCCAGGGTGGCGAAGAAAGTAGCTGCTGTGGTCTGGATGATGTTTCCGACGCCCGGCGGGTGGCGGATCGGCTCGGCATTCCGTTTTACGTCCTGAACTACGAAGAAAGCTTTCGCCAGACGGTCATCCAGAATTTCCTCGATGATTATCAGGCCGGACGCACGCCCAATCCCTGTGCCCGCTGCAACCAGTTCATGAAGTTCGAGCGCCTGATCCAGCATGCAAAGGCACTTGGCGCGAGCTATCTCGCCACCGGCCACTATGCCCGACTGCAGCGCGATGAAGACGGCCGGGCACATCTGTTTCGCGGACGCGACTCCGCCAAGGACCAGTCATACTTTCTTTTCGCCACCCCTCCCGAGCAACTCGACATGCTGCTTTTCCCGGTGGGGGGCATGGACAAGCCCCAAGTGCGCGCCCTGGCGGCGGATATTGGCCTGCGAGTGGCCAACAAGCCCGAGAGCCAGGATATCTGTTTCGTGCCCAGTGGTGACTACGGCAAGTTCCTGCGCCAGGAACTGGGCGAGGGCTTCGCCCGTCCGGGCGAGATCGTCAACGAGGCCGGAGAGGTGCTCGGCCAACACCGGGGCGTGCCCTTCTATACCGTGGGCCAGCGCAAGGGGCTTGGTGTTACCTCCGAGCGCCCACTCTACGTCAAGGCTATCCTGCCGGCCGAGAATCGGGTGGTGGTGGGTGGCGAGACCGCCATTTATCAGCAGGAGGCCCGCCTGGACAACATGAACTGGTTTGCCGGGGCTGAGCCGGCCGAGGGGGAGTTTCAGGTCAAGCTGCGCTATCGCAGCCAGCCCGCCAGGGCCCGCTTTCTTCCAGAGGATCAGGGTACGGGTCGGCTGGTCTTCGAATCCCCGCAACGGGCGATCACGCCCGGCCAGGGCGCGGCATTCTACCGCGATGATGAGCTACTGGGTGGCGGCTGGATCGTCTGAGTGCGCGACTGGCGTCATTGCCCTAAGCAGGCGCAAATGATAGCCTTAGGCCAAATTTTTCTGGAATCATCCCTTATCATATTGGTCCAAAAAGGATAACCATGGCTACTGAACGCACTCTTTCCATCATCAAGCCCGACGCCGTTGCCAAGAATGCCATCGGTGCCATCCTGCAGCGCTTTGAAAATGCCGGCCTGCGCATCGTGGCGGCGAAAATGATGCACCTGAGCCCGGCTCAGGCGGGTGGTTTCTATGCCGTGCACAAGGAGCGTCCCTTTTATGGCGAACTGTGTGCGTTCATGAGCAGTGGCCCGGTGCTGATCAGTGTCCTTGAAGGCGACAATGCCATCGCCAGGAACCGGGAGCTGATGGGCGCCACCGATCCCAGGAAGGCCGAAGCCGGCACCATCCGCGCCGACTTCGCCGAGAGCATCGATGCCAATGCGGTGCATGGCTCGGATGCCGCCGAAACGGCGGCCTGGGAAATCTCCTACTTCTTCAGCCAACTGGAAATTGCCGGTCGCGAATAAGCCCGGCAGTACCAAAGTCGACGGGTCCATGTCCTCCCTGAAGCCGGATTCGCAATATCCCATCAACCTGCTCGAACTCGATCGGGCAGGTCTGGAAGCGCTTTTCATTAGTTGGGGCGAGCCACGCTTTCGCGCCACCCAGTTGCTGCAGTGGGTGCATCAGCGCGATGTGCGGGATTTCGCGCAGATGAGCAATCTGGCCAAGACGCTCAGGGCCCGCTTGGCGGCGGAAACCTGCATCGAGGAGCCGCGCGAACTGCTGTGCCAGGACTCCCTGGACGGCACGCAAAAGTGGCTCTTGCAGCTTGATGATGGCAACTGCATCGAAACCGTCTATATTCCGGAAGCCGAGCGGGGCACGCTGTGCATTTCGTCCCAGGTCGGCTGCCCGATCGACTGCGATTTCTGTGCCACCGCCGAGCAGGGCTTCAGCCGCAATCTGACGGTTGCCGAGATCATCAGTCAGGTCCGGGTGGCGCGACGCGCGCTCGGGCCCGACGCCATCACCAATGTCGTGCTCATGGGCATGGGCGAACCGCTGCTGAATCTCAAAAGCGTGGTTCCCGCCTGCAATCTCATGACCGATGACCTGGCCTATGCCTTCGCTCCGCGCCGGGTGACCCTGAGTACCTCCGGCGTCGTGCCGGCCATGGATAAATTCGGGCAGCAAAGTGCCGTGAGTCTCGCGATCAGCCTGCATGCCACCCGCGATGATATCCGCGACCGGCTGGTACCGCTTAACCGCAAGTATCCCCTGGCCGAGCTGATGGCCGCCTGCCGCCGCTATCCGCTGGGTTCGCGGCGACGCATCACCTTCGAGTACATCATGCTCGACGGGGTCAATGATGATCCGGTCTATGCCCGGGAACTGGCGCGCATGGTCCGGGACATCCCCTGTAAGGTCAACCTGATCCCATTCAATCCCTATGCCGGGGCACGTTACCAGCGCTCACCGCAGGCGCGTATCGATGCCTTCCGGGACGAGCTCAATGCCCGCGGCATCGTCACCATCACAAGGCGCCCGCGCGGCGAGGATATCGATGCCGCCTGCGGGCAACTGGCCGGGCGGGTGCAGGACCGCACGGGCCGCAAGACCATTCCCATCCAGGCGGGTTGATGAAAGCTGCCTTCTGGCTTGCCGCATTGCTGCTTCTGGCTGGTTGCGCCACATCCGGCAATGAAAATGCCAGTTCGCCAGAGAAGCGCGCGCAGATCTACACAGCGCTTGGCGTGGCCTATCTGCAGCAGGGCCAGACGCGAGCGGCGGTTCAGGAATTCAACAAGGCCATCGAGATCGATTCCCGCTCGGCCGATGCCCATAGCGCGCTGGGGCTTGCCTATCAACAGTTGAACCAGCCGGAGCTTGCGGCCAAGGCCTTCCGCGAGGCACTCGACATCAGTCCGCATGCCCCCGGCATCCTCAACAATTATGGCGCTTTCCTGTTATCTCAGGGCAAGTACGGCGAGGCCGAAAAGGCACTCAGGCAGGCCTTGGCCGACCCGCTCTATCCCACGCCGCAGTTTGCCTATCTGAATCTTGCCAAGGTCCATGCGGCGCGCGGTGACCAGCAGCAGGCGCGCGCCGAGCTGAACCGCGCCCTGGAAATCCAGCCCAATTTTGCCCCCGCTTTGCTGCAACTGGCAATTCTGGACTATGCTGAAGGCAATCTGCCCGCTGCTGAAAGTGAAGTGGAACTGGCCCTGGCGCAGATGCCGAAGGATCTGGACGCGCGATTGCTTGCGGGCCAGGTGGCCAGGGATCGCAAGCGTTACGGGGAAGCCAGACGTCATTTTCAGCAAGTCATCGACCAGGCACCATTCTCGCCTCAGGGTCGCAGAGCGCAGAGCCTACTTCTCCAGTTACCATGAGACGGGATCAAAGCGGCATGCCAGATTTTGATGATCAGCCGGAAAAAAGACCAGGATCCGCCACCCCTGGTACCTCCTTGCGTGACCGGCGCATGGAGCGCGGCCTGAGCTTGAATGATGTGGCCAAACGCCTGCACCTGACTTCTGACCAGGTCCAGGCCCTGGAGCAGGACCAGTATGAACGCCTGCCCGGGGCCGTCTTCGTCCGCGGTTTCATCCGTAAATACGCGCGTCTGCTGGATCTGGATGGCGAGGAACTCGTTGCCCGGCTTGGCTGGCATGGCAGTGCCGCGGAAGCAGGTCCTTCAAAACGCGTCATCCCCAATGCCGAAGGTCCGCTGATGGAGCACAACTGGCGCACCGTGCTATGGACCCTGATGGCGGTATGCGTTCTGATCGGCATCGTCATCCTCGTCTACAAGCAGACTGAGACAGGCCTGGATACGCTGGCGCTCGATATTGGCGGCAATGACGAGATCAGGGCGAACAGTCCTGCTGCCTCGTCACCCGCCGGCCCGGTGCAGTTGCCGGCCAACAGTTCGGTACCCACCGCCCGGACGGGCAGTCCCGCGATGCCACTTGCCGTGGCGCCGACTTTCTCGTTCGATGAAACCCCGGCAGCCTCCGCCACGCTCCAGCTAGAGCTGACAGACGAGGTCTGGGTTGATGTCAAGGATGCAAGCAACAAGACCCTGTTCAAGAAGCTGGCCAAGGCTGGTGAGCAGGCGAAGGTTGAGGGGCAACCACCCTTCCGGGTCGTCCTGGGCAATGCTGCCGCGGCCCAGGTCTGGTATAACGGAAATGCCTTTGCTGTGCCTGGCGGTCGCCAGGGGCAGGTAGTACGCTTTAGCGTGGATGATGCCTCCCTGGCGCAACAGAAGGCTGACGCCGAGGCCCAGGCCAAGAAACACCGATGAGACCCTGAGTCGATTCAGACAAGCCCATTTCAGAGAGATGTCTTCCCATGCATAACCAGAGCCCGATCCAGCGTCGCAAGACCCGCCAGATTCAAGTCGGTAAGGTGGCCATCGGTGGTGACGCACCGATCAGTGTACAGAGCATGACCAACACCGAGACCCGTGACGTTGCGGCGACCGTGGAGCAGATCCGCCGCCTGGAGAAGGTGGGCGCGGACATCGTCCGGGTATCGGTACCGAGCATGGAAGCCGCCGAGGCATTTGCCGCCATTCGCCGGCAGGTCGAGGTGCCGCTGGTGGCGGACATCCACTTCGATTACCGCATCGCCCTGCAGGTACTGGCCAACGGCGTCGATGGCCTGCGCATCAATCCCGGCAATATCGGTCGCAAGGACTACGTGCGCGCCGTGGTCAGTGCCGCCAAGGATCGCGGCGTGCCGATCCGCATCGGCGTCAATGCCGGATCGCTGGAAAAGGATCTGCAGGAAAAATATGGCGAGCCGACGCCCGAGGCCCTGGTGGAATCCGCCCTGCGGCATGTCGCCATTCTCGACGAGCTCGATTTCCATGACGTGAAGATAAGCGTCAAGGCCTCGGATGTCTTCCTGGCGGTCGGGGCCTATCGCCTGCTGGCCGAGAAGGTCGATTACCCGCTGCATCTGGGGATCACCGAGGCTGGCGGCCTGCGCTCGGGCACGGTCAAGTCCGCCATCGGCCTTGGACTCTTGCTGGTGGATGGCATCGGCGACACCATCCGCGTGTCGCTCGCCGCCGATCCGGTCGAGGAGATCAAGGTCGGCTTCGATCTCCTCAAGAGCCTGCATCTGCGCCAGAAGGGTATCAACCTGATCGCCTGTCCGTCCTGCTCCCGCCAGGAGTTCGACGTCATCAAGACCGTCAATGCCCTGGAGGCAAGGCTGGAGGACATCCTCGAACCGCTGGATGTCTCGGTGATCGGGTGCGTGGTCAATGGCCCCGGCGAGGCCCTGGTTTCAGACATCGGCCTGACCGGTGGCGACAAGCGCAGCATGATCTACATGCGCGGCAAGCTGGCCGGCCGGGTCGAGAACATGGATATCGTCGATACGCTTGAACGGGAAATCCGGGCCCGCATCGCGGCCCGCAAGACAGAACAGTAATCTCCACGGCCCTGTAGCTTACGGATTGAACAAGCATTATGGCGGACATGATTCAAGCGGTTCGGGGCATGAACGACCTGCTGCCCGAGGTGACACCGGCTTGGCAGGCGCTCGAAGATACCCTGCGCGAGCTGCTCGCGCTCTATGGCTATGGCGAGCTGCGCCTGCCCATCCTGGAAAAGACACAGCTGTTTGCGCGGGCCATCGGTGACGTCACCGACATCGTCGAGAAGGAGATGTATACCTTTGCCGATCGCAACGGCGAGAGCCTGACCCTGCGGCCGGAAGGCACGGCCGGCGTGGTGCGCGCCATGATCGAGCACCAGCGCCTGCGCGGCCAGACTCCGAAGGTCTATTACATCGGCCCCATGTTCCGCCACGAGCGTCCGCAGAAGGGCCGCTACCGGCAATTCCATCAGGTTGGCGTGGAGGCCTTTGGCCTGGCCGGTCCGGATATCGATGCCGAGCAGATCGCCCTGAGCGCGCACCTGCTGCAACGCCTTGGCCTCACCGACGTCTATCTGGAAATCAATTCCCTGGGTGACCCGGCTTCACGGGAGCGCCACCGCCAGGCCCTGCTGGATTTTCTCAGCCCCCATGAGGCATCGCTCTGCTCAGACTGCCAGTCGCGCCTGCAACGCAGCCCTCTGCGGGTGCTCGACTGCAAGGTCGAGACCTGTAGCGCCATCGCCCAGGACGCGCCGAGCCTGCTGGATTTCCTGGACGATGAGTCGCGCGCACACTTCGCGGGCCTGCAGGCGCGCCTGGATGCGCTTGGCATTCCCTTCAAGGTGAATACCCGGCTGGTGCGCGGGCTGGACTACTACAATCGCACCGTGTTCGAGTGGAAGACCCGCCAGCTCGGTGCCCAGGGCACGGTGATCGCGGGTGGCCGCTATGATGGTCTGGTGCGTCAGATCGGCGGGCCGGATACTCCCGCCGTGGGCTTTGCCGCGGGGCTCGAACGCTTGCTGGCGCTGCAGGAAATCACCCAGGGCGCGCCGGCGCAACAAGTACCGCTGCTCTTTCTCGGGGCGCTGGGCGAGGCCGCCGCCATCCCGGTACTGCGCGAGGCCCAGTCGCTTCGGGGCAGGGGGCTTGCGGTGGTCAGCTTTGCCGCCAGCGGGCTCAAGCAGCTTTTCAAGGCAGCCGAGCGCAGCAATGCACTGTATCTCGCGATTCTGGGCGAGGGCGAACTGAATGGTGCGCCCGTGCAGGTCAAGCCCCAGAACGGGGGAGAGTCGTTCAGCGTGCCACTGGAAAATCTTGGTGAGGCCTTGCTGGAACGCCGGAATCAGGATCTGCATGGCTGATTCGCTGCTGTCGATCCGGGATCTGCACATAGCGCTACGCGACCGGCCGGGTATTCATCCCGTCGATGGCATCGATATCGACATCCAGCCCGGCGAGTTGCTCTGCCTGGTGGGCGAGTCCGGTTCCGGCAAGAGCCTGACGGCCCTGAGCATCCTGCGCTTGCTGGGTCCCGGCTTGCAGCTCCAGGGCGGCGAAATTCACTTCAAGCATGATGACTTGCTCAAACTGCCGTCCGAGGCCCTGCGCCGCCTGCGGGGCAACCGCATCGCCATGGTGTTTCAGGAACCCATGACCTCCCTGAACCCGGTGTTCACCATCGGGCGCCAGATCGCCGAGCCCTTGCAGGTGCATCTTGGGATGTCGCGCAAGCAGGCCCTGGCGCGGGCTGCGGAGCTGCTGGAACAGGTCGGCATCCGCAATGCCGCGGCACGTCTGCGGTCCTATCCCGATGAGCTCTCAGGTGGCCAGCGCCAGCGGGTCATGATCGCCATGGCCCTGGCCTGCGGACCGGATCTGCTGGTTGCCGATGAGCCGACCACGGCCCTGGACGTCACCATCCAGGCGCAGATTCTGGATCTGATCAAGGACCTGCAGAAGACGCGCGGCATGGCCGTGCTGCTCATCACCCATGACTTCGACGTGGTGGCGCGTATTGCCGATCAGGTGGCGGTGATGTACGCCGGCCAGATCGTCGAGCGCGGGCCGGCGGCGCAGGTACTCGCCGAGCCGCGCCACCCCTATACGTCAGGTCTCTTGGCCTGTCTGCCCGATCTCGCCGGCAACAAGCCCTTGCGGCCGATCCGCGGTCAGGTGCCAGCCCTGGACGCCATGCCGGCAGGATGTCGCTTTTCGCCGCGTTGCCCGCTGGTCCAGGACAACTGTCGGCAAGGCGCCATCCCGATGCTCGCGCTTGAGGGCCGCACCACCCGCTGCCTTTATCCCGACCGGGTGGGGGAGATCCAATGGTAGACAAGCCACTGCTCAGCCTGCGCGATTTGCGCAAGGTGTATCATCTCTCCAGCGGCTTTCTCGGCATGCGCCGCCAGGAGTTGCTGGCGCTCGATGATGTCAGTCTCGATATCCCGCGTGGGACCGCCTTTGGCCTGGTGGGGGAGTCCGGTTCCGGCAAGAGCACGCTGGCGCGGGCGGTGATGCGCCTCCTGCCCCTGGATGGCGGCAGCATCGAGTTCGACGGCGTCGACCTGCTGCGCCTCAAGGGTGCGGAGCTGCGCCGCTTTCGCAGCCGCATCCAGATGGTCTTTCAGGATCCCTATGCCTCGCTCAATCCCCGCATGCGCATCGGCGACATCGTCGGCGAGGGCCTGCTCGTGCATGGTATCGGCACGCGCGCGAGCCGTCGCACCATGGTCTGCGAGATGCTGGAACGGGTTGGCCTGGGCGCGGATGTCCTGAATCGCTATCCACATCAGTTCAGTGGCGGCCAGCGCCAACGCATCGGCATCGCGCGCGCCCTGGTGCTCAAGCCTGAACTGCTGGTCTGCGACGAGCCGGTCTCGGCCCTGGACGTTTCCATTCAGGCGCAGATCCTGACCCTGCTGCAGAATCTCTCGCGCGAGATGCACCTGACCATGCTGTTCATCAGCCATGACCTGCGTGTGATCCGGCACATGTGCCAGAGCATGGCGGTGATGCAGACCGGGCGCATCCTGGAGCAAGGCCCGGTGGACAGGATCTATGCCGCGCCACAATCCGACTATACCCGCGCCCTGCTGGCCGCGGTCCTGCCGCATGCCGGGTCAGGGGCGTCATGATCCGGGCATTTGACTTACCCTTTCAAAGAAACTCATACTTTGCGCTGCCCGCCCGGGAGGGTGGTTCTTTGTCAGCTTTTTTGAGGAATATGCAGTGAACGACACTCGGATGGCCCAACCCCGCTCTGATTTCAGCCGCTTTGGCATTCCCGTCCTGTTCATCCTGATTCTGGCGGTCCTGGCCGGTGGTGCTTACTGGGCTTATGAAAACTACCAGACAAAGCAAAATCAGGCCGCTTCCACCATATATTCCGCAGTGGTTCGCCAGTATGAGCAGAAAAATACCAAATCGGCCCGGCAAAATGCCGAAAAGCTGGTCAAGGAATATGATGGCACCACGTACGCTGCGCTGGCAGGGTTCTATCTGGCACGGATGGATGTCGATGCCGGGCAGCCTGCCAAGGCAGTCACTCGCCTTGAAGCCTTGCGCAAGGACGGTCTGCCGACTGGCTTCGAGCCGCTCGTGGCACTGACGCTGGCCCGCGTGCATCTGACGCTGGGCAAGCCAGACGAAGCCCTGAAAGATCTGCAGGGTGTCGCGCCAGCGCAATTCGCCGCCGAGTTCGAGGAGATGCGTGGCGACGCCTACATGGCCCAGAACAAGCCTGCCGATGCCCGCAAGGCCTATGCCGCGGCCCTGAGCAAGCTGGAAGAAAAGGACCCGTACCGGGCGATCGTCCAGCTCAAGCTGGATGATCTGGGAGGCGCGGCATAAATGATGGCGACTAGTGCCCGGCGGGCGTTGACCTACAGTTTGTTGCTGGCCCTGGGTCTGAGTCTCGGGGCCTGTGGTGGCAGGCAGGCGTCCAGTCCCGAGAAGGCAGGCGCTGCCCTCTCCGAAAACAGCGTTCGATTGCACACCATCTGGCAAAAGCGCCTTTACGGCGCCTGGCGCGTCGACAACTATCAACCTGCAGCACCGGTGACGGATGGCCAGAGGATCGTCACGGGCAGGAACCGGGGTGAGGTCGTGGTGCTGGGAGCCGATGGCAGGGAAGTCTGGCGCAAGAACCTCAAGGCGAGGATCTCCGCCAGCCCGAACATCATTGGCGATCGGATCTACGCCGGCACGGATGCCGGAAAGCTCTATGCCCTGTCCCTGAATGACGGCAAGGTGATCTGGACCTCGTCGCTCAGTTCCGAGGTCATGTCCTCGGTGACGGCATTCGCCACGGGGCTTGCGGTGCAGACCAATGACGGCAAGCTCTGGGCCCTGAATCCCCAGGACGGCAAGGTGCGCTGGTCCTACACCGCCACGATTCCCTCGCTGAGCCTGCGTGGGGTTGCCAATCCAGTGGCTGCGGACAGCACCATCTACGCCGGCTTCGCCAGTGGCGAACTGAGCGCCCTGGATGCCACGGATGGTCACGTGATCTGGCAGGTGCCGGTGGCTGCCCCGCGCGGTCGGACAGAACTGGAGCGGGTGGTGGATCTGGATGCCACGCCGCTGATTTTTGGTGACAGCGTGATTGCCGCCACCTATCAGGGGCGGATCGGTGCCTTTGCCCGTGGCAATGGCGCGGAAATCTGGAGCCGCGACCTGTCGGTATTCAACCCGATGCTGCTCGATGGCAACCAGCTCTACGTCGTCGATGCGGGTGACGGCGTGCAGGCCCTGGACGCCAGCACGGGTGCCGTGCTCTGGCGCAGCGAGCAATACAAGGGACGTGGCCTGACAGGTCCTGCCCTAGTGTCCGGCAAGCTGCTGCTGGGAGACAACAAAGGCAATGCATACGTCCTGGATCCTGCCAGCGGCCGTCAGCTTGGTCAGCGGCGCGTTGCCCTGACCGGCATGCAGACAGCCCCGATTACCTTGGGTAAGGATGCCCTGATCCTGAGCCGTGAAGGCTCCCTGTACCGTATCGGCCTGAACGCCAGATAAGCGGGCTGATCCGCCCGTACTTTTCCGCATGACGCGACAGAGGCCCTTATGCAACCTGTGATCGCACTGGTTGGACGACCGAATGTCGGCAAGTCCACGCTTTTCAACCGCCTGACCCGCACTCGCGACGCGCTCGTCGCCGACCTGCCGGGCCTGACCCGGGACCGGCAGTACGGCACCGGCAAACTGGGTGGCCGTTCCTATCTCGTTGTCGATACCGGCGGCTTCGAACCCGAGCAGAAAAACGGCATCGTCGCCGAGATGGCGCGCCAGACACGCCAGGCCATCGATGAAGCGGATGCGGTGATCTTTGTCCTGGACGCCCGTGGTGGGTTGCAGATCGAGGACGAAGAGGTGGCCAGCTACCTGCGCCGTAGCGGACGCCCGGTCTTTCTTGCGGTCAACAAGGCCGAAGGGCTGGGCGAGCAGTTTCCGGCCTCGGATTTCCACGCGCTAGGTCTCGGTGAGCCCATTCCCATTTCGGCCGCTCACGGTCAGGGTATGGATGAGCTCATGGAGGTCGTGCTCGGCGCCTTGCCGCCCGAAGATGCGGAACCGCTTCCGGGCGAGGAGGAGGGGCCACGCATTGCCGTGCTGGGCCGTCCCAACGTGGGCAAGTCGACGCTGGTCAATCGCATGCTTGGTGAGGAGCGGGTCATCGTCTTTGACATGCCGGGCACCACGCGTGACAGCATCTACATTCCCTTCGAGCGTCAGGGCAAGCGCTACGTGATGATCGATACCGCCGGTGTGCGCCGTCGTGCCCGGGTGCAGGGCGGCATCGAGAAACTCAGCGTCATCAAGACCATCAAGGCCATCGAGGATGCCACGGTCGCCATTCTCGTGCTCGATGCCAGAACCGAGATCAGCGAGCAGGATGCCCATCTCGCGGGCATGGCCCTGCAGGCGGGCCGGGCACTGATCATCGCGGTGAACAAGTGGGACAACCTGGAGCAGCATCAGCGCGACTGGATCAAGACCCAGCTGGAACGCCGGCTGCCCTTTCTGACCTATGCCCCGGTCCATTTCATCAGCGCCCTGCATGGCACCGGGGTCGGCGACCTCTATAAGAGCATCGACAAGCTCGCTGCCGGTTCCTCACGGCATTTCAGTACCGCCCAGCTCAACAAGATCCTGGCGGACGCCCTCGCCGCGCATCAGCCGCCGCTGGTCGGCGGGCGGCGCATCAAGCTGCGTTACGTGCATCAGGGTGGTCACAATCCCATCACCCTGGTGGTGCACGGCACCCGCATGGACGAACTGCCGGAAGCCTACCGCCGCTACCTGGAGGCCACCTTCCGCAAGGCGCTGAAGCTGGAGGGCGTCACGGTTCGCATGGTGTTCAAGCAGGGTGAAAACCCCTTTGTGACCCCGGCACCGACGCGAATCATGAAACCCCGGACCGAACGATCCCGGGCGGCTTCCCGGCCAAAGCCACCACGCAAGCCCTGAATCTGTCTGTGTCTGGCAGACGGCAGACGGCAGACGGTGGGCGCAGTGCGCTGAAGCCGGCGCCATTCCCGTCACTTGCTCGCCATTCAGCAGCTTTCTGGCCTGGAAGCGACTTGTTTTCGGGTTTTCTGATAAAAAAGCCTGCCCAGACTTTACAAGGACCTCTGGGTGTGGAAAATTATGTAACCGTTAACCATTCTCAATCAAGGTCCCCCATGCTGCCGCTTCGCCGCTCCCTTTGGCTTTTTTCCTGGCTGTTGCTCTTCATGTTGGGAGTACAGTTCGCGATAGCCGCCCCGCAAGGTGCTCCGGCGGATCGCGCCCAGCGGGTGGTGCATATCCTCGCCTACATCGCCGGTGATTATGGCGGCGCGGTTGATGATGGCCAGGTCGTCAGCCCTTCCGAGTACCAGGAGCAGCAGGAGTTCTCCCGACAGGCACAGCAACTCCTGCAGAGCCTGCCGATGGATGCCGGCAGCCAGCAGTTGCATGCGCAGATGCAGTCGTTGATCACGGCAATTGGCGAAAAGGCACCGGCGGAGCGCGTGCGTCAGGAAGCCGACCAGCTCCGCCTGGACCTCATCACCCACTTCAATCTCCAGACGGCACCCCAGCAAACGCCTTCGCTCAGCAATGGCAAGCGTCTCTTCCAGGCCAATTGCATCGCCTGCCATGGCATCAACGCCGATGGTAGCGGGCCTCAGGCCGCTGGCATGGATCCTGCCCCGGCAAACTTCCGTGACAAAGATCGTTTCGACACGATCAGCCCCTTCGGCTTGTCCAATACCATCCATTTCGGCGTCAGCGGGACGGCCATGCCGGGCTACGGGCAGTTCAGCCAGCAGGAGCTCTGGGATCTGGCCTTCTATCTCAGCGCGATCCGCTATGATCCGCAACAGATTGAAAAGGGCAAGGCGCTCTTTGAGGCCGAGCCCAGCAAATGGGTAGAAAGATTTCAGGGGCTTCGCGGCCTGTCAGCCCAGTCTGATGTGCAGCTCCTTGGCAATCGCAATGACCCCGATGCGCGCGCGGTGCTGAGTTACCTGCGCCAAGAACCGGAAGCGACCCGCAGCATCGTACCCTCGCTGACCCTGAGCCGGGAGCGCCTGAATGCCTCCTGGGAGGCCTATAAGGCTGCCGACCCGGAACGCGCCTATACCCTGGCGGTATCAGCCTATCTCGATGGCTTCGAGGCCGTGGAACCCGCCCTGAACGCGGTGGATCGTGATCTGCGCACTCAGATCGAGACCGAAATGGGGCTGTATCGCAATGCCTTGCGTAACCGGCTTGATGTCGCCGAGGTTGAGCCTCTCCATGCCCGGGTGCTGGCCAGTCTGGACCAGGCGCAGGATGTGCTGACATCCACCAAGCTATCCCCGACCACGGGTTTTCTGAGCGCATTCACGATCCTCCTGCGAGAAGGGCTGGAGGCCGTGCTCGTGGTGGCCGCCATCGTGACACTGCTGGTGCGGACCAATCGGCGTGATCTGTTGACGCGTGTGCATGCCGGCTGGATTGCCGCGCTGTTCATGGGTGTACTCACTTGGTGGCTGGCGCGGGAGCTGATCCAGATCACCGGTGCCCGGCGCGAGGTCATCGAAGGCGTGACTGCCATGATTGCCGTGGTCATCCTGTTTTCGATCAGTTACTGGTTGATTGCCAAGCTGGAAGTGGAGAAATGGCGTCGTTTTCTCCATGAAAAGATCCAGAAGGCCAGCGGTAAGGGTTCTGTCTTCGCCCTGGCAGGCGTGACCTTCATTGCGGTATATCGGGAAATCTTCGAGACCGTGCTGTTTTATCAGGCCCTCTGGGTGCAGGCGGGCCCGTCCGGCCATACGCCCGTGCTCTACGGCACCCTGGCGGCATTCGTTGCCTTGCTCGGTGTGGTCTGGGCCATCTTCAAACTTGGATTGAAGTTGCCCCTGCGGCCCTTCTTTGCCGCCAGCTCTGCCCTCATCTACCTGCTTGCCTTCATTTTTGCCGGCAAGGGGATACTGGCCCTGCAGGAGGCCGGCTGGATTTCATCAACCCCGGTGAGCTTCGTGCGCATCGATTTGCTGGGCATCTATCCCAACCTGGAAGGGCTGATGCTGCAGGGTGCGTTGACCTTGGCCATGCTGTTCGCGCTGTTTCACACCTTCGTCTGGGCGCCACGGGTGCGCGTGGCGCACTAAAACTTACTCCGCTTCCTCCGGGAAGAAGGACAGGCTGCTCTGGCTCTCCTCGACACGGCAGCGTAGTTGACCACGTGCGAGCTGGACCTTGAGCGCCTGTCCGGGTCTGGTCTGCCGGCTGTCCTGGATGACCTTGCCCTGGGCATTGCTGACGATGGCATAACCGCGTTCGATCACATTCAAAGGGCTCACCAGATTGAGCTGGCGCAACTGCTGGTGAAGTCGTTCGCGGCGCTGTCCGAGCTGCTGCCTGCCTTGCTGCAACAAGCGGGTCTCCTGCTGTGCCAGACGCTGACGCAGCAGTGGAAGGCGCCGGGAAACCGGATTGCAGCGTAGCAGGCCATCGGCGGCGCGCTGGCGCAGGAGCTGCTTTTGTTCCAGTGAGCGCATCATCTGCAAAAGCAGACGCTGGCGTAAGCCATCCACCCGCTCGCGCATCTGCTGGATGCGTCTGCCCGGATGCAGCAGGCGCTGCTGCAGCATGTCCACCATCTGGCCATGATTGCTCAACCGCCGCTGCATGTGCTGCAACAATCGCCGTTCCAGCTCGCGCACGCGAGGTCGCCATTCCTGTATCTGCGGACTCACCAGCTCCGCCGCCGCCGTGGGGGTGGGGGCGCGCAGGTCGGCGGCAAAATCCGCCAGGGTGAAGTCCACTTCGTGACCCACACCGCTGATGACGGAAATGGGACAGGCACAGATGGCCCGCACCACGGCCTCGTCATTGAAGGCCCAGAGATCCTCCATGGAGCCGCCGCCGCGGGCGAGGATCAGCACATCCTCCGTCGCACGCGCAGCCGCCGTTTGCAGGGCGGCAATGATGGCCGGCGCGGCTTCCGCCCCCTGTACCGGGACGGGATAGACGCAGATGGGCAGGGCTGGCCAGCGCCGCTGCAGGGTGCTCAGGATGTCGCGGATCGCCGCACCACTACCCGAGGTGATCACGCCTACCCGTTTCGGCCAGGCGGGAATGGGCCGCTTGCGCTCGCTGTCAAACAGTCCCTCCGCCTGCAGCTTGCGCTTGAGTGCCTCGAAGGCGCGCTGCAAGGCGCCCTCGCCGGACTCCTCCATGTGCTCCACCAGCAGCTGGAACTCCCCGCGACCCTCGAACAGGCTGATCTGGGCGCGCAGCAGCACCCGCATGCCATCCTTGGGGCGCAGGGCCAAGGCCTGGTTTCTGGCGCGAAACATGGCGCAGCGGACCTGGGCCTGCGCGTCTTTCAGCGTGAAATACCAGTGACCGGAGGCCGGGCGCGAGAAATTGGACAACTCGCCCTCGACCCAGAGCAGTGGGAAACTCTTTTCCAGCAGGGTGCGTGCCTCGCGGTTGAGCTGGCTGACGTTATAGACGTCGTCACGCTTGAGAAGGTTGGATGGAGTGATAGACTCTGGCATCATGGAAAGCTGCTATTCTAGGAGAGATGCGAAGTTGTCAAGCATGCGTCAAACCCTTGGAAATCGCAAATACTGGAGGCAGTGATGAAAGCCAATATAGGAAGCGCGGATCGTGTCATACGTATTGTGCTTGGCCTGTTACTGTTGAGTCTGATCTTTCTGGTCGAGGGGCCCGGGCGCTGGTGGGGCTTGCTGGGCATCGTTCTGATAGCTACCGCCCTGATACGCTTTTGCCCGGCCTACGCGGTGCTTGGCACGGACACCTGCCATAATCAGCCTCCCGTGCCAGGCCAGAAGCATTAGCAGACGGATTGGCCAAATCCTGGCAATTCATATAAAATATTGGCCTTCTTTTGAAGGGGACGGGGCTAAAGCCGCAAGGCCTTGGCCCCGTGCTTCTTACTGCCATACTTAGACAAGGGCCGCCTCATGCGATTGTTCCCGGAAGCGCTCACCTTCGATGATGTTCTGCTCGTACCTGCCTATTCCAACGTCCTGCCGCGCGATGTCAGCCTGAAAACACGCCTGACCCGGAATATCGAGCTCAACATCCCGCTACTGTCCGCCGCCATGGATACCGTGACGGAATCCGCCATGGCCATTGCCATTGCCCAGGAAGGCGGCATCGGCATCATTCACAAGAATATGAGCGTCGAGCAACAGGCGACCCAGGTGCGCCGGGTCAAGAAGTTCGAGGCAGGCATCATCAAGGACCCGGTCAGCACCCGCCCGGACGCCAGCATCCGTGAAGTGCTGGGCTTGATGAGCGAGAACCGCATTTCCGGCGTGCCGGTGGTCGATGGCGAGCGCCTCGCCGGCATCGTCACCAATCGCGATCTGCGCTTTTTTACCAGTCTGGATCAGCCGGTCTCCAGCGTCATGACCCCGCGCGATCGCCTAGTGACCGTACAGGAAGGGACCTCGCTGGAAGAGACCAAGCGCCTGCTGCACCATCACCGCATCGAGAAGATCCTGGTGGTGAATGACAGCTTTGCCCTGCGCGGTCTGATCACCGTCAAGGACATCGCCAAGGCCACCGAACATCCGCTGGCCTGCCGCGATTCGCAAGGTAGCCTGCGGGTCGGGGCCGCGGTCGGCGTCGGCGAGGGCACCGATGCGCGGGTGGCCGCGCTGGTGGAGGCGGGGGTGGACGTCATCATCGTCGATACCGCCCACGGTCATTCCCAGGGCGTGCTGGATCGCGTGGCCTGGATCAAGAAACATTTCCCCGAGGTGCAGGTCGTCGGCGGCAATATCGCCACCGCCGAGGCGGCGAAGGCGCTGGCGGAAGCTGGCGCGGATGCGGTCAAGGTCGGCATCGGTCCGGGCTCGATCTGCACCACGCGCATCGTCGCCGGTGTGGGCGTGCCGCAGATCACCGCCATCAGCAACGTGGCCGAAGCCCTGAAGGATCTCGGCATTCCGCTGATTGCCGATGGTGGCGTGCGCTACTCCGGTGATCTTGCCAAGGCCATCGCCGCCGGCGCCCATGCCGTGATGGTCGGCGGCCTGCTGGCCGGCACCGAGGAATCCCCGGGCGAGATCGAGCTCTTCCAGGGACGTTCCTACAAATCCTATCGCGGCATGGGTTCGCTGGGGGCCATGCAGCAGGGCTCCAAGGACCGCTATTTCCAGGACAAGGAGTCCGATGCCCTGAAACTGGTGCCCGAAGGCGTGGAAGGCCGGGTGCCCTACAAGGGGCCGTCCGCCAACGTCATCCATCAGCTCATCGGCGGCCTGCGCGCCAGCATGGGTTATACCGGCTGCGCCGGGATCGAGGAAATGCGCACCCAGCCGCACTTCATCAAGATCACCCAGGCCGGCGTGCGTGAAAGCCACGTGCATGACGTGACGATCACCAAGGAATCGCCCAACTATCACGTGGAATAGGCCACCCGGCTGACCGCCCCAGCAACCGAGCACCTCATGAACGAACGTATCCTGATTCTGGATTTTGGCTCCCAGTACACCCAATTGATCGCGCGCCGGGTCCGGGAAGCGCACGTCTACTGCGAGATCCACCCCTGCACGGTGGACCTGGACTTCATCAAGAATTTCTCCCCGAAGGGCATCATTCTCTCCGGCAGCCCCTACTCGGTGGAGCAGGAAGGCGCCCCGATGATCGATCCGGCGGTCTTCGATCTGGGGGTGCCGGTGCTCGGCATCTGCTATGGCATGCAGCTCATGACCCATCTCCTGGGCGGGCGCGTGGCCAGGGCCCAGCATCGGGAGTTCGGGCGCGCGCACATCCGCCTGGAGGAAAACACCGGCATCTTCACGCCCTTTGAAGCGGGCGGCCTGCAGGAAGTCTGGATGAGCCACGGCGACCGCATCGAGGGCCTGCCATCGGGCTTCGAGCGCCTGGCCTGGACCGACAACTCACCCTATGCCGCCATCCACGACCCGCAGCGCAAACTCTACGGCATCCAGTTCCATTGCGAAGTGGTGCACAGCCCGCGCGGCGCCGAGATGCTTACCGCCTTCGTGCGCGGCGTCTGCGGCTGCGAGGGCGACTGGACCATGGCCTCGTTCATCGAGACCAGCAGCGCGGCCATCCGCGAGCAGGTCGGGCAGGGCCATGTGATCTCCGCGCTTTCCGGCGGCGTCGATTCCTCCGTGGTGTCCGTGCTCATCCACAAGGCCATCGGCGACCAGCTCACCTGCATCTTCGTGGATAATGGCCTGCTGCGCACCGGCGAGCGCGACCGGGTGGCGACGGTGTTCCGGGAATACTTTCACATTCCGCTGCGAGTCATTGATGCGGCAGACCTTTTTCTGGATCGGCTCAAGGGCGTTACCGACCCCGAACAGAAGCGCAAGGTCATCGGCCGCACCTTCATCGAGGTCTTCGATCAGGAAGCCAAGGACATCGGCGAGGTCGATTTCCTGGCCCAGGGCACGCTCTATCCCGACGTGATCGAGTCCATCTCCTTCAAGGGCCCGAGTGCCACCATCAAGTCCCACCACAATGTCGGCGGCTTGCCCGAGCGCATGAAGCTCAAGCTCGTCGAACCGGTGCGCGAGCTCTTCAAGGATGAAGTGCGTGAACTCGGCCGCGAGCTCGGCATGCCCGAGGAAATGATCCGCCGCCAGCCCTTCCCGGGGCCGGGGCTCGCCATCCGCTGCCTCGGCGAAGTCACCGCCGAGAAGCTCGCCATTCTGCGCCAGGCCGATACCATCGTGCTCGAAGAGATCAAGGAGGCCGGCCTCTATGACCGCGTCTGGCAGAGCTTCGCCGTGCTGCTGCCGGTGCAGAGCGTCGGCGTCATGGGCGACGAGCGCACCTACGAGCAGGCCATCTGCCTGCGCGCCGTGGAGTCCGTGGACGGCATGACCGCCGACTGGGCGCACCTACCCTATGAAGTGCTCGCGCGCATCTCCAGCCGCGTCATCAACGAGGTCAAGGGCGTCAACCGCATGGTCTACGATATCTCCTCCAAGCCGCCCGCCACCATCGAGTGGGAATAAGCAGGTTTTAAGCCTGGCAGGCTGATCCGCAATAATGGAAAGCCCTCCGCCCCCAGGCACCCCGGAAGCAGACGCTTACTGGATGCGCCGCGCCCTCGAACTCGCCCGCCACGCTGAATCCCAGGGCGAGGTACCGGTGGGTGCGGTGCTGGTCGGCCCCGACGGCATGCTCGGAGAGGGCTGGAACCAGCCCATTACCACCCACGATCCCACCGCTCACGCCGAAGTCGTCGCCCTGCGCGACGCCGCCCGGCGCAGCGCAAACTACCGCCTTACCGGCGCCACCCTCTATGTCACTCTCGAACCCTGCCTCATGTGCGCCGGCGCCATGCTCCACGCCCGCGTGCACCGCCTCGTCTATGGCGCCACAGATCCCAAGGGCGGGGCCGTGCAAAGTCTCTATCAAGTGCTGAATGATCCTCGGCTGAACCACCGGATCATGGCAACGGAAGGCGTGTTGGGAGAAGAGGCGGGGGCGATGCTGCGGGCGTTTTTCCGCAGTCGGCGGTGAAGCGGTTTTTGCCTGATTCAGCAGTCTTGGCTTGGCAGGGCTGAGTGTGCGATATCTGCCGTCCTTGTGAAGTGATTGTTGTTAGCGCCTGTTAGTGGCCAGATAAACTGACCCACTACTGGCCAGCAGATTTGACCCACCCAGGTGTGGCCGTCAGGCCACGGAACCAGCTACTGTCCCCCGTTTTGACCAATGGCCGGGGGCATGTCAGTGAAGGAGTGGGTTGTGATACACAAGATCAAGGCACTGCACGACAATGGCAAGGGATTGTCAATTCGCGCCATCAGCCAGGCGCTGGCATGTCCCGCAATACGGTTCGCAAGTATCTGCGGCTGGACGAGCAGGCGATCGGCCATCGACTGGAAGATCCCTCACGCACCAAGCGACTCGATGATCACCGGGATTACCGCCCGCATTCGCCGGTCGGCTGAGCTTGAACGTTATGTGATTTGACACCCGGTACGTTACAGGGTACAGTCAAGGAATGATTCGAAGCTTCAAACACAAGGGCTTGGCAAAATTCTTCAAGTCCGGCAGCACTGCAGGGATTCAGGCCGCTCACGCGACGAGGCTTCGGCTCATTCTCGGTAGATTGAATGCAGCGACGAATGCCAACGATATGGACTTACCCGGCCTTCGTTTGCACGAACTCTCTGGTAGCCGAGCCGGAATCTGGTCAGTGACAGTCAGTGGTAATTGGCGAGTGACCTTCC
>NZ_JBBPCO010000015.1 GCF_038070005.1 Thermithiobacillus plumbiphilus
GCCCAAATAAAAAATCGGTGGAAGCGAATCCGCTTCCACCGATACCAGTCGATTTGAAGAAGGTCAGCTGCCGCCGCCGGAGGCACCACCAGTCGTGCTGCCGCCCATGCCGGAGCTGCCACCGGATCCGCCACCCATTCCTCCGGCAGAGCCGCCGCCCATGTCGCTACCAGAAGAACTGCCCATGCCGGAGCTGCCACCAGAAGCGCCACCCATGCCTCCGGAAGAGCCATCCATGCCGGAGCTTCCGGCAGACCCGCTGGAACCAGAGCCGCTACCCCCGGCCGAGCCGCCGCCCGTATTGCGATCATTGGAACCCATGCTCAGCATGATCCTGTCCTGGCCGAGGGCGCCAACTTTCATATTCGGTTGTTCAAGGCTGCTCGAACCGCCACCAACTCCCCCGCCCGAGGCGCCCCCGGTACTGCCACCGGAAGTCGCATCACCCGAGCCTCCGCTACTGCCACCGGTGCTGCCTGAGTCCGAGCCACCCGAGGTCGTGCTGCCACCGGCGCCAGAGGCACTATCGGCTCCGCCGGAAGAGCTGCCCGTGGCCCCGTCACTTTCGGTCGGGGAGGAGCCAGTGCTGGTCCCGCCCATGCTGCCGGTGCTGCCGCCCATGCTGGAGCTTCCAGCCGAGCCGCTGGTGTCTGAACCCCCGGTGCCGCTGGCAGACTCCGTACTACCTGTCTCACTGCTGTAGGACTGACTGCCCGAACTCTTGCTGCCTGCTTCGGAGCTGCCCGTGGCATGCGCCAGAGTGGCGCCACCAAAGGTCAACGAAGCAATCAGGGCTGCCAAAAGCGTGTTGCGCTTGTTCATGGTCCATCTCCTGTGTGGTGTAAGTCAGCTTTCTGCAAGGCATCCCGATGTGCGGTAGGACCAGGATGCCTTTACTCCGACCCCTCTGTCCCACGAGAGTTGCTGGTCCTAGGTCCAGCGTCGGATATAGGCCCGGTTCGCGCTCAAGCGTATGGTTTAAAAACCATCAGGAAAATGACCGTGGTGATGGCCAGGAAGGCGGGAATCCCAAGCCAGAACCAGATGCGGGCCATCTGGTGATAGCGCTCGGGCAGGGGGGTGTCAGTCGCCAGGGCATGGCAGGCCATGTCGCGCATCCGGATCTGGAGCCAGACTACCGGCAGCCAGCACAAGCCCGCGATGACGAAGAGCAACAGGGACAGCCAAAGCCAGGTCTGGCTGAGGGGATAGCCCGCCAGGTGTGCCAGATAGAGCCCGGTGGCGGGCTGGATGATGACGGTTGGGGCAGTGAAGAGCCAGTCTGCCAGCACCACATGCCTTGAGGTGATGGCTATGTTGCGCAGGTCGCCATTGCGGTCGGCCATGTACTTGTAAAAGGCGCTGCCAAGACCCGTGCCAAACAGCAGGAAGGCGCTGAGTATGTGAATGGTCTTGACCAGTGCGTATTCCATCAGCGCTTCTCCAGGGCCATCATCACCAGGGTGGCGGTAATCATCGGCAGATTCTTCAGGAGTGGCCCATAGGGATGCAGCCAGAATTCCGGTAGTGCTATGGCGATGATCACCGAAAAGGTGAGCATGACCAGGATTTGCAGCAGGGCAATGCCTTGCAGGTGATAGCGAAACAGGAGCGCCAGCCCGAGCACGAGATCCAGCAACGCCGCGCCATAAAGCGCAATGCTGGCGGGAATGCCATGCAGGCCGGTACGCGCCAGCAGGGCATGGCTATCCGCAATCGGATAAATGCCCAGCGAGAGCAGGCCGGTGATGATCCAGACCAGGGCCAGTGACAAGCGCAGCAGCGGTTTGAGGAAGAAGAGCCGAGCGTGCCAGCGTTCTGCCTCGGTGGCAGCCCCAGGAGGAAAGGCTTGTTGCAGGCTGCGTGGCTTCACACCAGTGCGCTCGACCCAAGCAGCAGGCGAGGCGGTATTGCCGCGCAGCAGCATGCTGATGCCGTCGGCATTGACGGGCGCCACGCCAAGCCGCCCAAGGAGGTCTGCGCCCGGACGCGCCAGCGCCAGCGGGGTGGTGAGCATAGGGGCCGGTCGGTCGCCCAGCCAGGCGCGCAGGATCTCCAAGAGTCGTCGGAAAGTGACGGGTTCGGGGCCCACGGCTGGCAGGCGAGTGTGCAAGGGCTTGCGGGACTCGACCAGCCGCTGGATGCCCCGGCAGAGATCCTCGACATGGATGGGCTGTACTTGCTGTTCGCCGTTTCCGACCAGCGGGATGAGGGGCAGGGCGGCGATGGCCTTGAAAAAGCCCATGCTGGCCTCACCGGGGCCGTAAACGATGGAGGGATAGATGATGGCCCAGTCCAGCGAGCTGCTGGCGAGCTGGTCATCAGCGGCCTTCTTGCTCAGGTGAAAGGCAGTGCTCGCCTGCGCATCGGCGCCAAGCGCCGAGATCTGGATGACCCGCCGCACGCCTGCGGTTTGGCAGGCGCGAAACAGGGCAATGGGGGCATCCCGATGTACTGCCATGAAGTTTTGCTTGCCGCGTTCCTCGAAGATGCCGGTCGCATTGATGACGACATCCATGCCAGCCACGCGGGGCTGCCAGACCGCCGGATCATGATCGGTGGCGAAGTCGGCGGCAATCGCCCGCAGGCCGGGTATGGTCTGTTGCAGCTTCGCCGGATTGCGGGTGGAGCCGGTGACTTCGTGGCCGGCATCGAGCAAATGCCGGACCAGGTGTTTTCCAATGAAGCCGCTGGCGCCAGTGACCAGAACGCGCATGCATGCACCTCCCGCTGGCTTGCCGAGCAGCGCCTAGAAGTTTGCTGCCTCGACCTCCAGGTAGATCCGGTTAATGGTGGGACCCATCTGCTCATCGAAGTTCTTCAACTTTTTCCAGTCGGACAGATCCAGTTTCTGGCGGATCTCGGTATCGGTCAGGCCCTCCTTGTAACCGGCTTCGACACCCTCATACAGACTGGCCATGCGGGCATGCATGGCGGTCAGATCCGCTGGGCGCGCCAATGGGCCGTGTCCGGGGATGATGGTGCGCGCGGGCAGCTTTTGTGCTTCGTCCAGGGTGGCTATCCAGTTTTTGGCGTTGGCATCCCGGAAATTGGGGACGATGTCATTGACCATGACATCGCCGGCAATCAGCACCTTGTCTTCGGGCAGGTAGACCATCAGGTCGCCCGGGGTGTGTGAGCCCTTAGGCACGATGAAGACCATTTTCACGCCATCGATGGTCTTTTCGGTGCGCCCAGGTCCCGGATAGGTCTGGGTGGCGGGCACGGGTTTGGTGTTGGGAAACTTGCGGCCCACGGCGTTCTCGACGATGCCCACCCATTCTGCGCCCGTCGTCTCGACCAGTTCCCTGGCCTTTTCCGAGCTGGTGATGTCTGTCTTGCCAAAGGCGACATTGCCGAGGACATGATCACCGTGATGATGGGTGTTGATGATGTGCCTGACTGGCTTGTCGGTGATGCCCTGAATGGTCTTGTTCAGGTGCCTGCCGATCTCGTCGGTAAAGCCGGTATCCACCAGAATGACGCCAGTCTTGCCGATGATCACGGCGCTGTTGACCATGTAGCCCTGATTTTCGGGGCTGGGCAGCCCCAGGGGGCCGAGCAGGGCATAGACGCGCTCGTTGACCTTGACGACCTCGGGCTTGGGAAGGTCACTGGCGGCAATTGCGCTGGTGATGCCGAGCATGCAAAGCAGAAGCAGATTGATCAGGCGGTTCATGGCGGACCTCCGGTGGCTTCGGGCCTGTGGCCCAAGGGTGTATGCAATGAGTATAGAACCATTTCAGGGCAAAAAATCTGCCTTGGGTCCGGGAGAAGAAATCCTGTTCAGCCCGTCAGGCTTTGTATCATGAAAAAAATGAATGTTCATCAGTATGGATATCAGTTTGATGAATCCATGTGTCTGACCCACACTGTGCGTAGCTCAATCAGTTGAAGGAGGATTCATGAGCATCGCACACAATCTGGGTTTCCCACGCATCGGCCTGAAACGGGAGCTGAAGAAGGCCCTGGAAAGTTTCTGGAAAGGCGGGATCAATGAGGATGCATTGCTGGCCACTGCGCGAGAGCTGCGCCAGCGACATTGGCACCTGCAGCAGGAAGCCGGGATGGATCTGATCCCGGTCGGGGATTTTTCCTTCTATGACCACATGCTCGATATGACGGCCCTCTTGGGCGCCGTGCCCGCGCGCTACGGCTTTTCAGGTGAGATGGTGGATCTGGAGACCTATTTCGCCATGGCCCGCGGCAGCCAGACTCAGCCGGCCATGGAAATGACCAAGTGGTTCGACACCAATTATCATTATATCGTGCCGGAATTCACGGCGGATATGCGCTTCAGGCTGTCTGGCAAGGCAATCTTCGAGGTGGTGGACGAGGCGAAAACGCTTGGCATTCGCCCCAAGCCGGTACTGGTCGGACCCATCACCTATCTCTGGCTTGGCAAGGAGAAGCGGGCTGTGCAGGATGGTGGCGAGGCAACTCACGCGGCTGGCTGTTGTACGGGTGCTTCCCGGGCGGCGGATGCCGGCTTCAGCCGCCTGGAGCTGCTGAAGCATGTGCTGCCCGTCTATGCCGAGTTGCTGGCCCGGCTCAAGGCCCAGGGCGTCGAATGGGTGCAGCTTGACGAACCCGCTTTGGTGCTGGATCTGCCCCCCGAATGGCTGGCGGCCGTGAATACGGCCTACCAGGCCCTGGCCACTGCGGATGCACCGCAGATCCTGCTGACTACTTACTTCGAGTCGGTGGCCGATCAGGCCGATTCGCTCAAGTGTTTGCCGGTCGCCGGTCTGCACCTGGATCTGCGGCGCGCGCCTGATCAGCTCGATGCCTTCCTGCGTGATTATCCGGCGGACAAGGTGCTGTCGCTGGGTGTGGTGGATGGCCGCAACATCTGGCGCACCGACCTCGATGCCGCCCTGGCGCTGCTCGGCAAGGCGCGGGATGACCTGGGTGAGCGGCTCTGGATCGCACCCTCCTGCAGCCTGATTCATTGCCCGGTGGATCTGGCGCAGGAGCGCGCCCTGGACCCGGAGCTCAGGTCCTGGATGGCCTTTGCCGTACAGAAGCTCGAAGAGCTGAATATCCTCAAGACCGCGTTGAATGCCGGGCCCGAGGCGGTGAGGGCGCAACTGGCCGAGTCCCGCGCAGCACTTGAGAGTCGTCGCCACTCCCCGCGCATCCACAATCCTGCCGTAAGCGCCCGGGTTGCCGCATTGCAGCCGGCAGATGCGCAACGCAATCAGCCTTTCCCGCAGCGTCGCGCCGCCCAGCGCCAGCGCTTCAAGCTGCCGGCCCTGCCGACCACCACCATCGGCAGCTTTCCGCAGACGCGCGAGATCCGCCAGGCCCGGCTCAACTTCAAAAAGGGCGAGATCGATGCCGCTGAGTACGAAAGCATCATGCGCCAGGAGATCGTGCATGCGGTGCGCGAGCAGGAGCGGCTGGGGCTTGACGTGCTGGTGCATGGCGAGGCCGAGCGCAACGACATGGTGGAATATTTCGGCGAGCAACTAAGGGGCTTTGCCTTCACCCAGGCAGGCTGGGTGCAGAGCTATGGCTCCCGCTACGTCAAGCCGCCGGTCATCTTCGGGGATGTCTCGCGGCCCCGGCCGATGACACTCGACTGGACGCTTCATGCCCAGTCGCTCACGGAAAAACCCATGAAAGGCATGCTGACCGGGCCGGTCACCATCCTGCAGTGGTCTTTCGTGCGGGATGACCAGCCCAGACGCGATACGGCGACCCAGATCGCCTGCGCCATCCGCGATGAGGTGACTGATCTGGCCAGGGCCGGTATCGGCATTATCCAGATCGATGAACCTGCCCTGCGCGAGGGATTGCCGCTCAAGGCGCGGGACTGGGATGCTTATCTGGCATGGGCGACGCGGGCCTTCCGGATTGCCGCCAGCGGGGTGGACGATGACGTGCAGATCCATACGCACATGTGCTACGCCGAGTTCAACGACATCCTGCCGGCCATTGCCAGCATGGATGCCGATGTGATCACGATCGAGACATCACGCTCCGCCATGGAACTGCTGGATGCCTTCGGCGTCTTTGAATATCCCAATGAGATCGGGCCGGGTGTTTATGACATCCATTCGCCGCGCGTCCCAGGCGTGGAGGAGATGGTGCGCTTGCTGGAAAAGGCCGCCACGGTCATCCCCGCGGACCGGCTCTGGGTGAATCCGGACTGCGGACTCAAGACGCGCAGCTGGGAGGAGGTTGGGCCGGCGCTGGCCAACATGCTGGCTGCGACGCAACAGGTCCGGGCCAGGTTGGCTTGAATGCGAAAGGGCCCCGACTGGGGCCCTTACTTGTAGGATTGGCTTACATGCTGGCGCGGTAGCGTTCGTAGAAATTCAGGACCTTGGGTACATAGTGCACGGTTTCGGCATAGGGCGGCACCTTGCCGTATTTCTGCACCGCCCCTTCGCCGGCATTGTAGGCGGCGACCGCCAGGCGCATGTCGTTGTTGAACATGCGCAACAGGTCCTTGAGATAGCGGGTGCCGGCCTGGATGTTTTCCCAGGGATCCATCAGGTTCATGGCGCCATAGCGGGCCGCCGTGGCCGGCATGAGCTGCATCAGGCCGCGCGCGCCCTTGGGGGAGATGGCATTGGCGTTGTAGCCAGATTCGGCGCTGATCACGGCATGCACCAGGGCCTTGTCCACCTGATAGGTGCGGCTGGCATCCTCGATCATCTGTTCGTACTGGGCGCGGCGGGCAAGGCTCGGGAGGCGGTAGCCGCCAGATGGGCTTTTCACGCCGGGTTGCGGATGGGTCTTGGGGGTACGCAGGTAGAGCTTGTACTGGCCGTTCTGCCGGACATTGCTGATATGCAGCACGCCGTCTTCATCGGTATAGGTATAGATATCGGCCTGGGCCGGCTGGATGGTGGTACAGCAGAGCAATGCGGCGAAGCTCAGGGCGGATGTAAACAGGTGCCGGTTTTTCATGCGTTGTTCGGACTTCCTGGTGGGCAGTGATCGCTGCATCGAACGGTGCTGCAAGATCTCTGCCAGCATTGATGTTGGGCAACAATGATGAGGATGTGACAAAAAATGTCAAGCCCATCATTCCTGGTGGGGACTTGTGACAAGAACCGTCAGTGCAGAGCTACTTGACCACGCGCAGCCCGGGGCGGCGCGGCGGGGGCGTTCCCGCTTCATCCTCGGAGGCCGGGGGCGGCGTATCTGTGGGGGGGGTGAGATCGAAGACCAGGCCTTCCTGCGTCTCGGCGGCAAAGATCGCCGCGACCGCGGCAACCGGTACCTCGACTTTCATGGGGCGGCCGCCGAAACGGGCCATGAAGCTAATCCAGTCATTCGTCATGACCAGGCCGTGAGTGGCGCGTGGTGCGATGTTCAGGGTGATCCGGCCCTCCTGGGAGTAGCCGGTCGGGATCTGGATGCCGGGATAGGCCACCGAGGCAACCAGATGCGGGGTGTGGTTCTCTTCAAGGCACCATTCGTAAATGGCGCGCAACAGGTAGGGTTTGGCGCTAGGCGGCAGCATGCATTCTCCTCAGGCTTGCCAAAGGATACTGCATCCTGCCGGATTTTTCAGCATCTCCTGGGGCATGTGCAGGCGGCTTAGCCTTCGATGCCGGCCCAGCCCGCGGTCTCCAGGGACTGGCGCAGGCAGCGCAGGGCGCGCACCTGCAGTTGCCGCACGGCCTCGCGGCTGGTGCCCACTTCGGTGGCCACTTCTTCCAGGGTCATGGGCTCGCCGCTCAGCAGACCGAAACGCAGCACGATGACTTCCCGCTGCTTACTGCTCAGGTCTTTCAGGCACTTGCGGATGGTCTTGCGGACCCGCTCCTCATCCAGGGCGCCTTCCGGTGCCAGGGTATCGGCAACCAAGTTGTCCAGAAAGGAATGCTCATTGTTTTCACCCTGGGGGGCGTCCAGCGAAAAGACCTGGATGTCGGCCGCCGCATCAAGCGCATCCTGCTTTGGGCTGGTGCTGGTGCTGGTGCTGGTGCTGGTGCTGGTCGCACGCGCTTCCTGTTCCCGGCGTTCTTCCGCCTGCTTGCGGGCGTGCAGGGACTTGGCCAGATAGTCCGGCAGACGAATGATGCGGGAGCGGATCAGTGAGCGCTGCATGCCTTCCCGGATCCAGAAGGTGGCGTAGCTCGACAGGCGGGTTCCCATGTCCGGGCAGAAGCGGTCGACGCCACGGATCAGGCCGATGTTGCCTTCCTGAATGAGATCGTTGATCGGCAGCCCCTTGTTGCTGTAGCCCCGGGCAATGCCGATCACCAGAGGGAGGTGGCTTTCGACCAGCTGCTTGCGGGCTTCCTCGTCGCCTTCGCGGGCGCGCGCCACCAGGCTCTGTTCTTCTTCCCAGCTCAGGAAGGTCGTGCGTTTTCCGCTGAGGTAGCTGGCGGGGATGCGCGTGTGGTCCTTCTCTTCTTCCTCTTGCTTGGCTTCAGGTTCGGCGCTGTGACCCGTGTAGCTGAGGGGGAAATCGTGGAAGGAATCGTTGGCGTAATCCGACAAAAGCATGCTATCCATGGCGCGGTCCTGATGGTTGGCTATCAGCAAGTTTCGAAGTCATGCCCGCAAGGGCTGCATGGCTTCACGGTGCAACTCTCTACACTTAGCTAATAGCAATTTGCGCACCAGGTGCTGTGATGCAGGAGATATAAGGGGATTGGCGAGGGAATGGTGTAGATGGGTGACAAAAAGTGTCAGTGCGGCGTGTCAAAAAACCGTTGTCTGTCTTGGTTTTGTCGGGCTGGTTTGGTGAAGATCTAGGCTGATAGTGACAGGTGATTGACGCTGCAGGCGTGGTCCAACTGTGTATGTCCCTTTGGCCTTAGATAGTGTCAAGTTAATGACGCATTCGTTCAGGTTTGGTCGGGGCCGGGCTGTGGTCGGAGCTGCTCGGGCCCCAGGTCTGCCAGCCAGCCATTCACCGCTTCAACCAGTATGGCACTGGCCTGATCCAGTGCAATCACGCCGCCCCGGGCGTCGGCGCTGGGGGCCTGCACTTCCTGCTCGAATACCTGCTGGGCCACCACCCGCTGACTTGCCAGCTCCACCAGGGTCAGGCGCGCCCGTACATGGCCGAAGCTGGTGTCGGGGCTCTGGAACACCTGGCTGAAGTCTTCCAGGGTCACTCTCAGGGCATAGTCCACCCGGGCGCCATCCTCGGGACCAAGCACGGCCTTGAACAATCCGCTCGCGGCGAGATAGGCATGCAGACGCTGGGTCAGCAGTTCGGCGGCAGGTCCTACCCAGCGGCTTCTGGCATAGGGTTGCAGGACGCGGCCATCCCGGTAGGCCAGGCGGTAGTAGAGCGAGGGATTCTGGAACCAGCTCGGGGCCTCGGCGGTGGAGACCAGCAGGACCACAGGAAAACGCTTCTGGCCGGTCGGCCGGGCGGATGGCTGCAGGCCGCTCAGCGAGTATTCACGCACCATCGTCGCCTCTGCGGGCGGCCGGATGGAGGTGCAACCCTGGATCAGGCACGTCGTGGCGAGCAGCGCGGTCAACAGCGGATATCTCATGGGGTGGCTTCCTTGGGCGCTGGGGGGACGAAGCCATTTTCGCCGGGCCCGGGGGCGGCTGGCCGGCGACCGAAGATCAGGCTCTGTGGGCGTTGCTGTAGATCGTTGACGAATCGATCGAGGCTTTCGCTGGTGCGCGTCAGCGAGTTCATCAGGGTATGCAGCTCGGGCAGGGTGGTGTTGCTGATGTGTTGTCCGATCTGCTTTCCGGTCTGCCCAAGGCTGGAGAAGGACTGGCTGGCTTCGCCGATCTGCTCGACCTGCGCCTGGGCGGAGCGGGTCAGCGCCCGCATGTCCTGCACCAGTTGTCGGGTTTCGCTGACGGTGCGTTCCGAGCTGTCGATCAGTTGCGGCAGTTCCTGCAGGCTGGGATTCAGGGCTGCCTGCATGTCTGACACATCCTGGGTGATGGTCTCGATATTGGCCAGGATATTGTTGATGTGGGCCTGGTTTTCGGGGCCGCCGAGCTGGTTCATCTTGTCGACCAGCTGGTTCAGTCGTACCAGAAGCGTCTGGCCCAGGGAGCCGAACTCCGCCAGGAAGGATTGCCTCATCGGGATCTCGGCCGGAGTGTTCCCGTTCGTGGCGAGCAGCTTTCCACCCGGCCCGGATTCCGCCAGTTCCACATAGGAAAGGCCGGTGACGCCCTGGAAATTCAGCTGGGCGAAGGTCTTGGTGGTGATAGGGGCGTCCGGGTCCACCGCAATGCGGATGCGGATGAGTCCGGGGCGCCGGGAAGCAAAGCCGATTTCATCGACGATGCCGATCTGCACGCCCCGGTACTTTACCGGGGCCTGCACGCTCAGTCCGGTCACCGCATAGGGTGTCAGTATGTCATAGGGGACACGTTGCGGCCCGCGCTGGGAGATCCAGTAGGCGGCCAGCGCCAGGATGATGCCGAGCAGCAGGATGAAAACTCCGGCGATCAGCGCATGTGCGCGATTTTCCATTTAGCTGTCCTTCTGCTGGTGAGGGTGCGCAAGACAGTTCAGGACCCGGTCACCGCGTTTGCCATGAAAGAATTCCCGGATGAAGGGGTGTTTCACCCGGGCCACCGCATCCAGGGTGTCCACCGCGAGAAAGTGCTTGTCGGCAAGCACCGCAACCCGGTCACAGGCCGTCGCCAGGGAATCCAGATCGTGCGTGATCATGACTACCGTCAGCCCAAGCGCGTTTTTCAGATCCATGATGAGCTGGTCAAAGTCGTTCGCGGCAACCGGGTCCAGCCCGGAGGTCGGCTCGTCCAGGAACAACAGTTCGGCCTCCATTACCAAGGCGCGTGCCAGTGCAACACGCTTGATCATCCCGCCGCTGAGTTCCGAGGGCATCTTGCAGGCGTCACTGGGTTGGAGTCCGACCAGGCCGAGCTTGAGCATCACCAGATCGCGGATGCTGGTTTCGTCCAGGGCCTTGATCTCCCGCAGGGGAAAGGCGACGTTCTCGAACACGGTAAAGGCACTGAACAGCGCACCCTGCTGGAACAGCACGCCCCAGCGGCGCCCCAGGCAGCGCTGGCTACCGGCGCCCGGGGAGCCGAGCTGCTCGCCAAGGATGCAGATCTCGCCGCGCGCGGGCTGCATCAGACCCAGCAATTCGCGCAGGAAGGTGGTCTTGCCGCTGCCACTGCCGCCAACAATGCCAAGTATCTCCCCGCGCTGCACCGTCAGGTCAAGATCCTGATGGATGACCCGCTTGCCAAAGCAGGTCCACAGCCCCCTGACTTTCACGGCAACTGGCGAGGAGGACATCAGCTTAACCCGACATCGGCCAGCAGATAGGCCAATACCGCATCGATGAGGATCACCAGGGTGATGGCAGTGACCACGGCGTTGGTGGTCTCGCGGCTCAGGCTTTCGGTGTTGGGTTTGACGCGTAGGCCATAAAAGCTGGATACCAGCGCGATGATGATGCCAAACAGCATGCCTTTGCCCACCCCGATCCAGAGATTGATAGTTGGCACGGCATTGGGAAACAGGGAAAGGAAGGCATTGTAACTGATGCCGAGCTGGGTCTTGGATACGACCATGCCGCCCAGCAGGGCAATGATGTCGGCCCAGAGCACCAGCAGGGGCAGGGCAATGGCCAGGGCAACAACCTTGGGGATGACCAGGCGGCGCAGGGGCGAGACGCCAAAGGTCTGCAGGGCGTCGATTTCCTGGGTGACGCGCATGACCCCAAGCTGGGCGGTGAAGGCCGAACCGCTGCGACCGGCAATGATCACGGCCGCCATCATGGGCCCCAGTTCCCGCAGGATGCTCAGGCCGAGCAGATTGACGATGAAGACATTGGCGCCATAGGCAGCCAGGGTCAGGGCGGACTGATAGCTGATCACCACGCCGATGGACAGCCCGACGAGACCGATGATGCCGAGTGCCTGGGGACCGCTCTTGTAGAGCGTGGCGGAGCTTTCGCGCCAGGGGATGCGGCTGGGGTGGCGCAGCAGGTCCAGCAGGGTCAGGACGATCTCGCCTAAAAATGTCAATGCTTCCAGGATGAGGCGGCCCAGCCGGAGGCCATGCATGCCGACATTTTCCAACGGCGTGCGCCAGCTTGCTTGTCGGGCTGGAAAGGGAGAGACCTTCGGCAGGGCCTCAAGTCGCTCAAAGAGGGTGCGCTGCTCATCCGTGAGTGTCAGGCCGGCAGGCATGTGCTCTCCCCAGACGCGCCACAGCAGCAGGGCTCCAGCGGAATCCATGGCCTCTGTTTCGCGCAGGTCCCAGCGGCTCAGCCTGCCCAGCCCGCGCAGCGTTGTCCGTAAATGGCTGAACTCGGTGCCGATGGCCAGCAAGGTCCAGGAACCCCGCAAGGTGATGCGCTGCTCGCCCTGCGCCCGATCTGGATCGATCTGCCAGACGGGCTTGCGGGTAGCTGCAATGTCGTTTTCGTTCTGCATGCCCGAATGCTAGCATGGCCCGCTGAGTTTGTAGTATCCCCCCGGATCGACGCGCCCCGGTCCGGTCAGCCAGGGCGGGCCTCCAGCGTTTCTGAATTACTGCATACTGATCGGGAGCCATTCATGCGCATCGTCAATCGTATTTTCCTCGTCTCCCTGCTGGCCCTGCTCGGCGCTTGCGCCAGCCTGTCCGGGCTGGAGGAACCACGCGTCAGTCTGGCGGATCTGCAGTTGAAGGACGCCAATTTGTTTTCCCAGACATTCCTGGTGGGCCTGCGGGTGGAAAATCCCAATCCATTCGGCGTGAAGCTCAATGCCGCGGAGGTGAACATCGATCTGGACGGTCAGCATTTTGCGCGTGGTCTGAGCAATCAGGGCGTCGATCTGCCGGGTTATGGCACGAGTCTGGTCATGGTCGATGTCAGCACCAGCATGCTGGGTTTGGCACAGCAGCTTTTGAACCTGCCCGCACGCCAGCGCCTGCCTTATGAAATCAGCGGCACCCTGCACCTGAGCCGTGGGGCGGGTCTTGCCATCCCCTTCCGTCAGAAGGGTGAACTGGACTGGAACATGCTTGGCGCAAGCGGCGCCCGACCGGCGCAGCAGCCCTGATGTTCCTGGCGCCGGTCGGCATCCGGAGCGGTCCTTCCCCCGGAGGGGCTTGCAATGGGGGATGCGAGAGGCATAGACTTTGCCCTGACCGGACGGTCAGTAAGTGTCTATTCATCTGGAGCGGACATGCGGGCCAGGCGCTGGATCAAATTGGGGTTGGCGGCAATCGTGTCTTTGATTGCCGCCGGATACTTTTATCACTACACCCGGGAGCAGACGCGTCATCCCGCCACTGATGACGCCTATGTCGGGGCAGATGTCACGCGCATCGCCCCGCGTGTCGGTGGCCCGGTGCTCAGGCTGGCGGTCCAGGAAAACCAGCGGGTTCGCCGTGGCCAGTTGCTCTTCAGCATCGATCCGGCGCCCTACCAGCTTGCCGTGGAGCAGGCCGAGGCGGCCCTGAACACCACCCGCCAGAGCTACAGTGAGGCGGAGGCGGCCCTGCAGGCGGCCGAGGCGCAATTGGCCCAGAGCCGGGTGCAGGCTGCCAACGCGGCGCGCAATGCCGCGCGCGTGCATCAACTGGCCTTGCAGCAATATCTGTCACGCGCCCAGGACGATGATGCCCGGACTGCCGCGCGGGCTGCCGCGGTGGCGGTGCGCACGGCAGCCGCACGGGTGGCGCAGGCCCGACAGGCTCTGGCGGGAACCGGTCCAGAAGCGCAGCAACGCCAGCGTGAGGCGGCACTCAAGCAGGCGCGCCTCGACCTTGGCTACACCAGGGTGTATGCCCCTACGGATGGTGTCATTGCCGGGCTGACGCTGCGGCCAGGGGCCGTGGTGAGTGCTGCCCAGCCGGTCTTTGCCATCGTCAATGACCACGATGTCTGGGTGGACGCCAACTACAAGGAAACGGCCATCCACCGCATTCGCCCGGGGCAGGTCGCCGACATTCACTTGGACATCTATCCGGACCGGGACTTCCGCGGGGTGGTGGAAAGCCTCAGTGGCGGCAGTGGCGCGGCCTTTTCGCTGCTGCCACCTGAAAATGCCACTGGCAACTGGGTGAAGGTGGTGCAACGCGTGCCGGTGCGCGTCCATCTGGTCAATCCGGATTCGCACCTGCCCCTGCCCATCGGCACCAGCGCCAGCGTCAGCATCGATACCGGACCGCTGGCCAGACCCTGGTTCTGGCCCTGGCCATGAGCACGGCGGCTGCCCCGGCTGCGGCTCAACTGCCGCAGGGCAGCGAGCGCATCCTGATCAGCATCGCGGTGATGCTGGCCACGGTGATGCAGGTGCTCGACATGACTATCGTGAATGTCGCGCTGCCGCACATGATGGGTTCCCTGAGCGCGAGTGCCGACCAGATCACCTGGGTATTGACCAGCTATCTGGTGGCCGCCGCCATCTTCACGCCCCTGACCGGTTATTTAACCAATCGGCTGGGGCAGAAGCGTTTCCTGCTGATCAGCATCACCGGTTTCATCAGTGCCAGCGTGCTCTGCGGGCTGGCTCAGAATCTCACTGAAATCGTGCTGTTTCGACTGCTCCAGGGCATTTTCGGCGCGCCCCTGGTGCCGCTGTCGCAGTCGATCATGTCCAATACCTTTCCGCCAGAGCAGCGTGGGCGCGCCATGGCCTTCTGGGGCATGGGCGTGATGGCCGGGCCGATCATGGGGCCGACCCTGGGCGGTTATCTGACCGAAGCCATCAACTGGCGCTGGGTCTTTCTCATCAATCTGCCGGTGGGGCTGCTGTCCTTGTTCATGGTGCTGCGCTACATCCGGGACACGCCCCGGCGCACGGTGCCCACCGACTGGACCGGGCTCGGGCTGATGGCGCTTGGCATCGGCGCCATGCAGATCGTGCTCGACCGCGGCAATCAGGAAGACTGGTTCAGCTCGTACTTCATCCTGTCGATGGCGCTGCTCAGCGGCCTGTCGCTGGTCACCTTTGTGCTGCGGGGCTGGAACAATCCCCATAACATCGTCAACCTCAAGCTCTTCAAGGACCGCAATTTCGCCACTGCCACTGTGATGATGGGCGTGTTCGGTCTTGGCCTGTTCGGCACGGTGGCGCTCCAGCCGCTGCTCTTGCAGGAATTGCTCGGCTATCCGGTGTTGACCAGCGGTCTGGTGATCGCGCCGCGCGGGATTGCCACCATGTTCAGCATGCTGGTGGTTTCGCGCCTGATCGTGCGCTTCGACCCGCGCATCATCATCGGCACGGGCATGATCATCGCCGGCCTTGGTACCTATTACATGACCTACTACAGTCTGGATATCGATATCTGGTGGGTGGTCTGGCCCGGGTTGCTACAGGGACTTGGGCTTGGCTTCATCTTCGTGCCGCTGTCCGCCATGGCCCTGGAAACCATCCCGCGGCAGGCCGCTGCCGAGGCCGCCGGCCTTTTCAGCCTGTTTCGCACCGTGGGCAGCGCGGTGGGAATCTCCGTGGCCACCACCGTGCTGTCACGCCAGAACCAGGTGACCTGGAACGAGATCGGGGCCCATGTGCAGCCCTTTAATCCGGCCCTGGCAGCCTGGCTGGATCATATGCACATGAGCCTGGAGGACCCGCAGACCCTGGCGCTGCTGGGCCAGCAGGTCGCGGCGCAGGCACGGATGCTGGCCTTCGTGGACGTGTTCTGGATGATTGCCCTGAGCTTCGTGGTCATGCTGCCCTTTCTGCTGGTCATGCGCCGGCCTGCGCATCAGCAGCGGGGGCGCGTTGAAGCGCCGGTCATGGAATAGGATCCTACTACAGGCCGATCCCGACGCCCACGCCAAAGTGAAAGGGCGAGCCGCGATAGCTGCTTTCGGTTTCCCTGGGCCAGAGATGCAGTTGCTGCGCCTGCACGACCGGATAGCGATAGCTGGCCTCGCCAATGCTTGCCTGGCGTACGCCACTGATGCTGCCGACCACGCTCACCTGGCGCCCCGGAGCATAGTCGGCCGTTTCGAGATAGCCATTTTGCTGGATGATGAAGCGCCCCAGCGAGGCTTTGCCCGTTTCCGGTTGCGTGGTCCGGGCATCGAGCGGGTAGGCCAGGATCGTCAGTTCGGTCATCCCGGCGAGATTCTGGCTGCTGATGATCTGTCCTCCCCAGACCACGCGCTTGCCCTGCTGTGCCTGCGGATTCGACAGTACCTGGGCCGGCGTGACATTCCGGTCCGCGCCTTCCAGGCTGGCGCCCTTGAAAGGTGCCGAGGCGCAGGCGCCGAGTGCCAATGACAAGGCGAGCAGTGCGATGGATGCCGCCCGTTGGGAAAGGGCTGTATTTTTCATGTTGGTCACCAGTAGTAGGGCCAGGGACGATAAGGCCAGGGACCCCAGAAGGGATCATAGAAAGGGTCATGATAGGGATAGCCGTAGTCCGGTTCCAGCCGTTTCGGCCAGAGATGGACGTGATCCGCGGCAATCCGGGGGAATGTGTAGGGGAATTCGCCAATCCTGCGCGTTTCCGGGGCCTGCAGGGTGCCGGTGACCGTGACCTCCCGGCCCTTGGCGTAGACCGCCGGATCCAGAAAGCCCGGTGTGCAGGCAATGAAGCGTCCCTGGCTCTGATCCGTTTCCTCTGGCCGGCTGGTTTCATCCAGCGGGCGGCTGACGATCTCAAGGCAGGTGTCTGCCTGGCGCGGATGGGTGTTTTCGATGCTGCCGCCCCAGCGCACCCGTTGTCCGATTCCCTGCCCGCTCTGGGCCGCCTGCAATGACACCTCTGCGAAATTGCCACTTTTCAAGGGGGCCGGCGTCGTGGCGCAGGCTCCCAGCAGGACCGAAACCGCAAGAAGCAGATAATGCCGGCGCATGGTGTTCTCCACTTTTCTCATCCAGATTTTAGACCCTGGATTCTGGGGCTTCGTTCTGTCATGCCGTTCTGGCCTCCGGGACCTTTCGTTTGGCATATGATATATGTAGCTTATATGAAACCTGGTCTGAAGCGGGCAGTCCCCGGGCAGGCCGTGCAAGCACCCAATATCAGGACAGAAGGATGGATGATCTCAGTTTTGCCAAGCTGGCTGACATCGATGATGCCTATATCCGCCGCATCGAGACCCTGGTCATGGGTTACGCTGAACCTGTCCACTCACCCCAGTACGCCACCGACTGGGAGGATACGGAAAAGCTGATCTCGCGTCTGGCCGATCTGGGAGTCGGCGTGCGCATGGAGTTCGTCGCCACGGAGAAAAAGACAGGCTTTCATGCCTATCTCGACTGGCAGGATCCGGTCAGCCTGGAATGGCAGACCGTCGAAGTCGAAGAGGATACGGCGCCAGCGGCCATTACGCGTGCCGCCTTGATCTGGCATTACACCCAGGAAATGGCGGCTGCCAATGCCAGTCCGCCGGATGTCTGGTCCTACTTTGAAGTGCTCGAACGCATTGGCATCGTGCGCGATCTGTTGCAGCGTTCCCTGGAAGAGCATCCGGTGCTGCAGCAGGAAGCTGAAATGAACGGCCTGTTGCAGGACGTGCAGGAAAAGCTCAACAGTCTCTTCGAAATGGCCGGTCAGAGTCTCGATAAACAGTTTGAGGGTGGACGACCGGGGCGGGGGGCCATGCACTGAAACGGCCTGGCCCCCTGCGATCCTCTCTCAGCGATGCCAGCCGCCGTTATAAGCCTGATAAGGGCGATCTTCCCAGCGCCGGTCTTGGTCATGGCGAGCCCGGGCAATGTTCCGGCTGACCTGTTCATGGCGCGCATTCAGGATATGGCGCTCCCGGCCATCGATGTGGCCGTCCCGGCCGAAATGCCGTTCCGCAGCATGTAGCCGGGCCATTTCGCCACCAATGTGGCGGCGCTCCTGATGGCTGATCTGGCCACGTTCGATGCCTTCATGAAAACGATGCTCCAGGCTGGTATGACGAGGTTGGTGACGGAAGTCGTCGTGACCGGCAAAGGCGGGAATGGCACTGCCCAGGGTCAGGGCGGCGAAGGCTGGAATTAGCAAAAGCTTGCGCATAGTCTATCTCCTCGGGTTTTGGCGGGTTCATGTCCCGCTGTGAGTACAACGGGTTTTCCGGGTTGCCGTTTACACGGCGGTCCTTTGAGGAATTGACGATGCATATCCACATTCTCGGCATCTGCGGCACCTTTATGGGCGGCATTGCCGTGCTGGCGCAACAGGCCGGTCACCGGGTCACGGGCTCGGATGTCAATGTCTACCCACCCATGAGCACCTATCTCGAAAGCCAGGACATCCAGCTTCTGAGCGGCTATCTCCCGGAAAACCTCTCGCCGAGGCCGGATCTGGTGGTGGTCGGCAATGCCATCTCGCGCGGCAATCCCGAGCTCGAGGCCGTGCTGAACCAGGGCCTGCCCTATGTCTCAGGCCCGGAGTGGCTGGCGCGGCACTACTTGCAGGACAAATGGGTACTGGCGGTTGCCGGCACGCATGGCAAGACCACGACCTCGAGCATGCTGGCCTGGGTGCTGGAGGACGCCGGACTCAATCCCGGCTTTCTGATTGGCGGTTTGCCGGCCAACTTCGGCGTTTCGGCCCGCAATACCGATACACCCTTCTTCGTGGTCGAGGCCGACGAATACGACACCGCCTTTTTCGACAAGCGCGCCAAGTTCGTGCATTACCGGCCACGCACCGCCATCCTCAACAATCTCGAATATGACCACGCCGACATCTATCCTGATCTGGCTGCCATCGAGACGCAGTTTCACCATCTGGTGCGCACCATTCCGGGCCAGGGCCTGATCGTAAGCAATGCCGAGGATGGCAATTTGCAGCGCGTGCTGGTGCGCGGCACCTGGACCCCGGTGGAGGGCTTTGGAGCGGGCGGCCAGTGGACGGCGGAGCTGATCGCTGCCGACGGCAGCCATTTCCGGGTCATGGAAAACGGCCGCATGGTGGGCGAGGTGCGCTGGGACATGCTCGGTAGGCACAATGTCCAGAACGCCCTGGCGGTGATCGCGGCGGCTCGCCATGCCGGGGTGCCGGTGGCGGCCAGTCTCGCCGCACTCGGGCGCTTCAGGAGTGTCAAGCGGCGCATGGAGCTGCGCGGTGAGGTGAATGGGGTGCGGGTGTATGACGACTTTGCCCATCACCCGACTGCCATCGAGACCACTCTGGCGGGCCTGCGTGCGCGGGTGGGTTCGGCGCGCATCCTGGCGGTGCTCGAGCCGCGCTCCAACACCATGAAGCTGGGCGTGCACAAGGCGAGCCTCGGGCCCTCACTGCAGTGTGCGGATCTAGCCTTCGTCTATGGCCCGGCGGAGCTTGGCTGGGATGTGGCCGGTAGTCTGGCGGGGCACGCGCTGGTTTTTGCTGATCTCGATGCCCTGCAGGACGCGATCCTTGATGAGGCAAGGCCGGGGGACCAGGTGCTGATCATGAGCAATGGCGGCTTTGGCGGCCTGCACGAGAAATTGCTCGGCGCCCTGCGCGCCCGCGTGGGTGAGGCGTGAACGGCAGGCCGATCGCGCTGGCCATCACCGGGGCCTCGGGAGCGCCCTATGCCCTGCGCCTGCTGGAACTTTTGATTGCGGTCGGCCGGCCGGTCTTCCTGATGGTTTCGGATGCCGGGCGTATCGTGATGAAGGAAGAGACCGGCCTGGAGCTGCCCCCGGACCCGGCCGCTACTGCCGGCCTGCTTGGGGAACGTTATGGCGCGGCACCAGGGCAGTTGCAGGTCTTTGCCAAGAATGACTGGTTCGCGCCGGTGGCCTCGGGCTCCAGCGCCCCGGAGGCCATGGTGATCTGTCCCTGCTCCGGCGGCACGCTCGCGGCGGTGGCGCACGGACTCTGCAATAACCTGCTGGAACGCGCCGCCGACGTGGTCATCAAGGAACAGCGCAAGCTCGTCATCGTGCCGCGCGAGGCGCCGGTCTCGGTGATCCATCTGGAGAACATGCTCAAGCTCGCGCGGCTGGGCGCGGTGATCCTGCCCGCCAGTCCGGGGTTCTATTACCGGCCCCAGGGCCTGGATGATCTGGTGGATTTCGTGGTGGCGCGCATCCTCGATCAGCTTGGGATCGAGACGGTGGTAAGCCGGCGCTGGGGCTTAAGCACGGGTTAAGCTGATCTTTCTAAACTCTTCTCATACCACCCATTGTGGGTGGACTTAAGGAGTGACTTATGAAGATCAGACTCAGTCAGCTGGTTTCCACCCTCAGCGTTGCCGCCGTTCTGGTTGGCAGCAGTGCTGTCGCCCAGGCCTATGATGGCCAGCAATATGAAAAAACAGCGCAGGTCAAGCTACAGGAAGCTCGCAAGATTGCCCTGAATGCCTACACCGGTAATATTGTTGCTGAAGAACTTGAGAAGGAGAAGGGCGGCAGTGGCTTGCGGTATTCCTTTGACATCCGGCGCGGCAAAGTAACCCAGGAGGTAGGGGTAGATGCCGCCACGGGCAAGGTGCTGGAGAACAAGGCCGAAGGCCCTAATCCGGATTAGCCCTTTATTGCGATACTTTGCTCCAATCTGGCCTGGCGCACTAGCGCCAGGTTTTTTTACGACTGGCGCTTTAGATACCGGGTTTGAGTTCGCCGGTCCGGAGTCTTTCCTGAAACAGTGACAGGAATCGCGCCACTGCCTGGCCGCGGTGGCTGACGCGGTTCTTGATGCCCGGTACCAGTTGCGCTGCACTGCAGCCATACTCCGGCACGAAAAACAGGGGGTCGTAGCCGAAGCCGCCCTCGCCCTGAGGTGAATCCAGGATGGTGCCGAACCAGCGTCCTTCTGCAAGCAGCGGTTCCTGGTCATTGGCATGACGCACGAAAGCCAGGGTGGCATGAAAGTGCGCCCCGCGCTTTCCGGCCGGGATGCCCATCAATGCCTGCAGCAATTTCTCGTTGTTGGCGCTGGCCCCCGCCCTGGGTCCGGCATACCTGGCGGAATAGATGCCCGGCGCGCCGTCGAGTGCGTCCACGCAGAGCCCGGAATCGTCGGCCAGTGCCGGCAGGCCCGCGCGGCGGCTGGCGTGGCGCGCCTTGATCAGGGCGTTTTCCGCGAAGGAAAGCCCGCTTTCGACCGCTTCGGAAACGCCGAAGTCGCTTTGCGGGCGCAGGCGGATGCCCAGTGGCGCGAGCAGTGGCGCGAGCTCGGCCACCTTGCCGGCGTTGCCGGTGGCCAGCACCAGTTCCATTCAGGTCATGCCCAGCGCGGTGCGCTGCTTGGCAATCAGGGTTTCGATGCCCTGGCGGGCCAGTTCGGTCATGGCCAGCAACTCATCATGGCTGAAGGCCTGCCCTTCGGCGGTGCCCTGCACTTCGATGTACTTGCCACTGCCGGTCATGACCACGTTCATGTCCACTTCCGCCTTGCTGTCCTCGGCATAGTCGAGATCCAGCACCGGCTGGCCGTTGACGATGCCCACCGAGACGGCGGCGAGGAAGTCGCGCAGGGGGGACTGGCGGATCAGGCCGCGCTGCTTGAGCACCATCAGGGCATCGGCCATGGCGACGAAGGCGCCGGTGATGCTGGCGGTGCGGGTGCCGCCATCGGCCTGGAGCACATCGCAGTCGATCCAGATGGTGCGGTCGCCGAGGGCTTCGAGATTGATGACGGAGCGCAGGGCGCGGCCGATGAGCCGCTGGATCTCGTGAGTGCGCCCACCCACGCGGCCCTGCGTGGACTCGCGGCTGCAGCGCTCACGCGTTGCGCGTGGCAGCATGCTGTATTCTGCCGTCAGCCAGCCCTGGTTCTTGCCGCGCAGGAAGGGCGGCACCTTCTCTTCCACGCTGGCGGTGCAAAGTACCTGGGTGTCGCCAAAGGCGATCAGCACGGATCCTTCCGCATGTTTGGTGAAATGGCGGGTGATCTGGATCTCGCGCAAGGCGTCTAAGGCTCGGCCGCTGGGTCGCATGGGCATTCTCCTGTTTCGGGACAGGCATTCTACGTGTTCGGGCCTGCCTTGTGAACCGCCAGCGCGCTTGCTGCTTCCAGGTGTATAATCGGTGGAGGTTTCGCATGCTTTGGCGTGGAGGTCTCATGGCCCAAAAGTTCCCCGTCCAGATCCGCCTTTCGGCGCATCCGGATTTCAGGCATTTCTTTGATTTGCAAGGTTTTCAGCCATAACATGCATGTCAATAGGGCAAAGGTGATCATTACAGCTGTCGGGCGACCGCTTATAGTGGCCATGTGGAAGAAGCTGTCTTGGGAGGCGGGGTGGATCTGCGACATCAATTCAGGCCATTGCGGTCAGGAAGGCGCTGCACCCTGGAAAATCAAGGATGGATAAGTGAACAAGCTCATGAGCCGTAAGCGGGCCGAGGCCGATCGGCAAGCGCTATGGGTTTCCCTTGCTGCCGTGCTGCATGACATCCGCAATCCGCTTCACAATGCGACCCTGCTGCTGGAGTCACTGGACGGGCAGGGGGGTAATGCGCTTGAGGTTCGGGATCAGGTGCTGGAGCAACTGGAGCGTGTTCATGCCCGCATCCGGCGTGTCATGGAACAGTTGCCCGAGTTCGCTGGCGAGGGTGCCGGCACTCCGCCTGTCCGTCTGGCCCAGGTGCTGAACGAGACCATCGGGCTGATACAGCCCCAGGCCCTGGAAATGGATGTGGCCGTGGGAATGAACTGCCTGGATGATCTGGTGGTAAAGAGCAATCCGGGTTTCCTGGTTCAGGCACTGGAGCATCTGATGCTCAATTGTCTGGAGATCCTGGCCCGTCAGCCGCAGGACAAGCCCAGACGGCTCTGGCTCAGCGCCAGTCGGGAGAAAGGGGTGGTCTGGCTTTCGGTACAGGATTCCGGGCCGGGCTTGCCGCCGGAAGTCGCCCGGGCGCCCTTTGAGCCGCTGGTATCGCAAAGCCCCACTGGCATGGGGCTGGGATTGGCCATTGCCCATGCGCTGACGCGTGCTGGTGGTGGGGAACTGATGCTGCAGAACACATCCGACTCGGGAACTCATTTTCGTATTCGACTGGAAGGGACATTATGACAGCGAGACAGGTATTGCTCATCGAGGATGAAGCGGTTGCTGCCCAGACTTTGTCCCAGGCATTGCAGGGATATAACATCGAAACCCGCTGGGTGACCAGCGTGGAAGAAGCCCGACAGCATCTCAAGGAAAGGGTGTATGACGCGGTGGTGACCGACATCGTGCTCGGTGCCGGTCAGCCGGAGGGGCTGGAGATCGTCAAGGAGATCGAGAAGGCGGGCATGATCGCCCCGGTGGTGGTGGTGACCTCATTCGCCGATCTCGACCGGGTGAAGGTTGCCCTGAATCATGGCGCTTCCTATCTGCTGGAAAAGCCCTTCCGGGCCGCGGAACTCAAGCGCATCCTGGACCGCATCTGGGAAGAGCCGCGCGGACTGGTGGGGCTGCGCGAACGTGCCCTGGCCCATGAAAGTCTCACGGAAAAGGAACGCGAGGTGGCGCGGCTCCTGCTCAAGGGCCTGTCCACCCAGGAAATGGCCTCGGTCACCGGCAACAGTGAGAAAACCCTGAAGCAGCACATCAGCAGAATCTATGAAAAATGTGGGGTTTCCAGCCGCGCCGAGTTCTTTCACTATATCTTTCCCACTTGATGCAATTGTCCGTTGCGCTCAGCCTTCGCTCCGGTATGCCGGGTGCGGCCGCCCAGAGCCTGGCTGGCTCACGGGCGGCACAAGCTGCCGAATCGGCTGTTTTCATCTGCAAGCCCAGGGCGCAATCCCCAGGCCCGGAAGGCTTCCCTGTCATTTAAAGTTGTGTCTATGACCGAACCCTTGAAAGTGCTGTACCTGGAGGATAATCCGCTGGATGCGGATCTGGTCCAGTGGACGCTGAGTGCCGACGGTATCGCCAACGAGATCACCCGTGTCGAGACGCGCGCGAGTTACGTCGAGGCGATGGAGCGGGGGGGCTACGACATCATTCTGGCCGACTATACCCTGCCGTCCTTCGATGGCATCAGCGCTCTGGCGATCGCGCGCGAGATGTGGCCGAACGTGCCTTTCATCATCCTCAGCGGCGCCATGGGCGAGGAAGTGGCCATCGAGACGCTGAAGAGCGGAGCGACGGACTACGTGCTCAAGCAGCGCATGTCGCGCCTGGTGCCCAGCGTGCGCCGCGCCCTGCAGCAGAGCGAGGAAAGGCGGCAGCGCGAGGCGCTGGAGGAACAGCTGCGCCTGCTGGAAAAATCGGTGGAGCACCTCAATGACATCGTCATGATCACCGAGCTGGCATCCGTCGAGGCCGATGGCCAGCCCCGGGTGGTGTTCGTCAATGAGGCCTGTCATCGCCGTACCGGCTATACCCCCGAGGAGCTGGTGGGTGGCCCGCCGCTGAGCTTCGAGGGGCCGGAGACCGATCGGGCGGTGCTGGAGCGCATGGCGCGTGCCATGAAAAAGCTCAAGCCGGTGCGTGAGGAATTGCTGTGCTATACCAAGGACGGCAAGACTTTCTGGCAGGAACTGGACATGTCGCCGATGGCCGATGCCGAGGGGCGGGTCACCCACTGGGTGTCCATCGGTCGTGACATCACCGAGCGCAAGAGGGCGGAAGAGACGCGTCTGCAGTTGCAGGAGCAGCTCTATCATTCGCAGAAGATGGAGAGCATCGGCCTGCTGGCGGGTGGCATTGCGCATGACTTCAACAACTTGCTGACCAGCATCCTGAGCAGTGCCGAGCTGGGTCGTGAAAGCCTGCCCGAGGGCCATGTGGCCCATGAGGATCTGCAGACCATCATCAAGGCGGCCCTGCGCGCCTCGGGCCTGACCAAGGAACTGCTGGCCTATGCCGGCAATGGCAAGCGCATGACCGAGGTGATCAACATCAATCACCTGGTCACGGACATGCTGGCCATCCTGCGCTCGCAGATGCCGCGTTCGATCATCGTGCGCAAGGCCCTGCAATCGCGCATGCCACCGGTCGAGGCCGATCCGGTGCAGATTCAGCAGGTGATCATGAATCTCTGTCTGAATGCCAGTCAGGCCATGCCCGATGGTGGCATGCTGTCCATTACGACCGACATGGTGACCTTGACGGAAGAAAAGACCCGCAAGTTCCGGAGCTACAATCCGCCGGAGCCGGGCCTCTATGCCCTGTTCGAGGTCAGCGATACCGGCTCGGGGATGGATGCCAGGACCATCAAGCGCATCTTCGAACCGTTCTATTCGACCAAGAATCAGGGACGCGGGCTGGGGCTGGCGGCGGTGCTCGGCATCATCAAGAGCCATCGCGGTGGCATCGAGGTGGAGAGCACGCCTGGCGAGGGCAGTACCTTCACTGTCTATCTTCCGGCCTCGGACAAACCCTTCCCCGAAGAGATCAGCCGGCCGACGGAGATGGTGCATGGGCCGCATACGGTGATGTTCGTGGATGACGAGGAAATTCTGCGTTCGCTTGGCCAGCGCATCCTGGAGCGTCTGGGATACCAGGTGATCCTGGCGGCCGATGGCGTGGAGGCGGTGCGGATATTCGGGGAAAGGGCCAGCGAGATCGATCTGGTGATCATGGATCTTTCCATGCCGCGCATGGGGGGCGAGGATGCCTACCGGGAAATATCGCGCATCCGTCCGGATGTGAAGGTGATCCTGTGCAGCGGCTACGATGAATCTACCGCGGTCGGCAAGCTTGGCAGTGACAACTTAGTGGGTCTCATCCAGAAGCCTTTTGAAATGAAAACCTTCTCTCAGGCCGTGCATGCGGCCCTGGAACGCCCCTGAGCGGGGCGTTCTCACCCCTTGGTCCGATTGTCGGGGACCTCTCCATTCCTTATCGTTGAATCATGTCCGGCATTGCTGGCGTCAGTGTCTGGCGTCAGGCTGCCGCGTAGTTCAAACGATCAGGAGTCTTCCATGAATCAGCCCCCTTTCAAGGTTGCGGGTATCTATCAGGACAGGCCTGCGGCGGAAGCGGCAGTTCGCTATCTGCGCGAGCATGGCATTGCTGAGCGTGAAATCAGCTTGTTGGGCCCCGAGGACAGTCTCACCCAGCGGGAAGTGGGGGATGGCATGCAATCCCTCTCGCCCCAGGGGGGCGCCGGTGCCGCGCATGGTGGTATCGATGCGAAGCTGGAAGCGAAGGACAGTGACGAAGTCGGGAGAGAGGTCCTGACGGAACATGTAAAAGGTGCGCTTGTCGGCGGCGCGATCGGCGGCGCAGCCGGTGCTGCCGGTGTGGCGGCCATGACAGCGGCGGGTGCTACGCTCTTCGTTGCCGCGCCGGTGATTGCCATTGCTGCGATGGCATCCTGGGGTGCGATGGCAGGTGCAGGGGTCGGCACGGGCATTGCCATGGGACGCGGACAGATCGAATCCATCATCAAGGATGCCGTCAAGGATGGCCATTACGCGGTTCTGGTGCAAAGCCAGGATCAGGCAGGGGAAGACCGTGCCAAGGATCTGATGCGGCACACCATGAATCCCGAGCAGGTGCTGACGAGCTGAGCCGGCAGCAGGTATTCACCCGCCAGGGCCGGCCCATGCCGGCCCTTTTTGCGCTCAGGCGAAGGTCCCAGAGCACAAAACGCTTTTCAGATTTCCTTGTCGTATCCAGTGGGCGGCCGTCCTGGTGATCGAAATGGCCACCTTTCAGGAGGCTGGAATTTTCCTGCGCGACGACACACATACCCTAACAAGAGGAGATCACCATGCTTTACATCATCGGTTGGTTGCTTGGCGTACCTATCAGTCTGCTGATCCTGTTCTGGCTGTTTTCTAAGCTGTTCTAAGAATCACAACGATCCAAAGAATCATAACAAGGAGATCTGCCATGAGTGTGATTACCGAAGACGTGCTGGCCGAGGAGCGACAGCCAGCTCAGATCAGCTGGGGAGCAATCTTTGCGGGACTGGTGTTCACCTTTGCCCTAGCCTGGCTGCTGAACATGCTGGGATCTGCCCTGGGCTTCAGCATCGTTGGCGCCAGTGATGGCAATGTGTCCGGCAAGGGACTGGCCTATGGCGCGGCCTTCTGGATTTTCGTGAGCTGGATTGCCTCGATGTTTCTGGGGGGGCTCCTGGCAGGACGTCTGGCAGGCAAGCCCGAGAAGGCGGTGGGTATGCTGCATGGCGTGACGCTCTGGGGCGTGGTGACGCTGGCTGTGCTGGTACTGGGCAGCATGGGCCTGAGCAACCTGCTGCAGACCGGTCAGAACCTGATCAGTGGCGCGGCCGGCATGGGCGCGCAAGCGGCTGGTGGCGCGTCAGGCGGCGCGGCACAGAATCCCGTGGTGTCGCAGATGGCTGGCACGGCTCAGAGCGAGATGACACAGCGCTTGAGTCAGGCCCTGGCGCAGGCGGCCGATCAGGCGGGCCCGAATGGCCAGGTGAGCCCGGCCGAGGTGCGCCGTGCCCTGGGACAGCTTGACCAGCAGACCCTGGGCGCGATTGGCTCGGACCTGGTGCGCGGGGATACCCAGGCCGCCAAGCAGACGCTCGCCGCGAATACCACGCTGGACCGGGCGCAGGTGAACCAGATCATCGATGGGGCCGCGGTGCAGATGCGTCAGCAGGGCAGTGAGTTGCGCACGGATGCGCGCCAGGCGGTGGACAAGGCTTCCGAAGCCACGTCTGCGGTGCTCTGGGTGGTCTTCGGCAGTAGTGCCATTGGTCTTTTGATGGCCATTCTGGGCGGCTGGATGGGTGCCTCGACCATCGCCCGGATCTATAACTACCGGCTCTATTGAGAAGGAGAACATCATGACTTACGGACTGGTGGGATTGGTCATCGCGGTGTTGCTGGCGGCCCTGCTGCTCAAGAGTGTCTATGTGGGCGGGCTCGGCGGCATCGTATTGCTGGTATTGCTGGTGCTGTTGTTGACGGGGCGTCTCTGAAATCTCGTCGGGCCGGGCTGCTTGCGCCGGCCTGTCTTGCTTTGACCAGGAGGGAACATGTCTCAGGAACAAGCGCATCCCGCCGGACAGCCGGCCCAGCAGCAGGAACCGCCGGGACATGAGTCGGAGATGCAGCCGCGGCCGCAATCCGATGATCCGGGCTATCGCGGCAGCGGCAAGCTGGCGGGCAAGGTAGGGCTGATCACGGGCGGTGACAGTGGCATTGGCCGCGCGGTTGCCATCGCCTTTGCCAAGGAGGGCGCAGATGTCGCCATCGTTTACCTGGAGGAGGACAAGGACGCCGAGGAGACCCGCCGCCTGGTACAGGAGAAGGGTCGGCGTTGCGCGCTGATCAAGGGCGACGTCGGCGACGAGAATTTCTGTCGCCAGGCAGTCGAGCAGACGGTCCAGACGCTCGGACGTCTGGACGTGCTGGTCAACAATGCCGCCGAGCAGCACCCGAAAAAAAGCCTGGAGGAGATCAGTGCCGAACAACTGGAACGCACCTTCCGCACCAACATCTTTGGCATGTTCTTCATGACCAAGGCCGCCCTGCCTCATCTGAAGGAAGGGGCTTCCATCATCAACACGACCTCGGTGACCGCCTACAAGGGCAGCCCGGAACTGCTGGACTACTCCTCGACCAAGGGCGCAATCGTGGCCTTTACCCGCTCGCTGTCGATGAACCTGGCCGAGAAGGGCATTCGGGTGAATGGTGTGGCGCCGGGCCCGATCTGGACGCCGCTGATTCCGTCCACCTTCCCCGGAGAAAAGGTGGAGAGTTTTGGCAAGAACGTGCCGCTGGGGCGTGCCGGCCAACCCGACGAGGTGGCACCGAGCTATGTGTTCCTGGCTTCGGCGGATGCTTCCTATATGTCAGGGCAGGTGCTGCATCCCAATGGCGGCACGGTGGTGAATGGGTGAAAACCGCAGTCACTGCCAAGGAGAAAAGTCATGATGCACGACAAGACACTGAAATTTGCACTCCTGGGCGCGACGGCTGTCGGCCTGCTCGCGCTGGCCCCGCTCAGTTTCGCCAAGGATGTGGAATTCGTGAAGAAGGCCGCACAGGGCAATTTGATGGAGGTACAGGTGGGCGGGATGGCCCAGGAAAAGGCTGCCAGCGACGAGGTCAAGGACTTCGGAAGGCGCATGGTGGCGGATCACAGCAAGGCCAATGATCAGCTCAAGCCCATTGCGGAAAAGCTCAAGGTCAACTGGCCGAATGCGCTGAATGCCGAAGGCAAACAGATGCATGCGGAGCTGGAGAAGCTGCAGGGCGCGGAGTTCGACCGCAAGTATGTGGACGAGATGGTGAAGGACCACAAGAAGGATGTGGAGAAATACGAAAAGGCCCAGGTGAATGTCAAGGACAAGAACCTGCGGGAGTATGTCAACAAGACCCTGCCGATTCTGCAGGAGCACCTGATGATGGCGAAAAGCCTGAAGGCGAACATGTCCGGCCAGGGTACGGGATCGGGTAGTGCCGCCGGTAGCAGTGCTGGTGAAGGGGCGAGCACGCCGCCGTCCAGCATGGGGCTGGGCACGCCGCCGGCGGATGCCGCCACCACGCCTGATCAGGGCGCCAGCGGCAGTGGTACGGCGGGTGGCATGGGCAGCGGCGCGACTTCCGGTGATGCCAGCATGATCACGCCGCCGGAGACGGAAAAAAAGAAAAGCTACGACAAGATGGAGTGAGCGGGCGAGGTGCTGCGGCGGAGCAATGATCAGTGGCCAGCCTGGTTCAGGCTGGCCTTGAATATGGAGGCGAATATGAGTGCGGAAAGCAGGACCACCACAAACCATGAAGAAATCCGCAAGTGGGCCGAGTCCCGGGGCGGTCATCCGGCGCGGGTACGCGGCACTGGCAGTAAACCGGAGGAAGATCCCGGATTGCTGCGCATCGATTTTCCGGGGTACAGCGGCAAGGACTCGCTGGAGGAGATTTCCTGGGATGAGTTTTTCGACAAGTTCGAGGAAAACAAGCTGGCCTTGCTGTATCAGGACAAGACTGCCAAGGGCGAGGACAGTCGCTTCAACAAGCTGGTCAGCCGTGACAAGCATTGATGGGGCTCGCACTGGGGGCTTCATGAAAGATTTCAGGCGTTTTGCCTCGCTGCTGGGAGGGGCCTTGCTGCTGGCGGGTGCGAGTGTGGCGCTGGCTGCCAGTGGTGCGACCGGCACGGTGACCATTCTGCATACCAATGACTCGCATGGCCGCTATCTGTCCTTTCCGGTGGCGCCAGGCAACGCCACGGCCCAGACCGGCGATCCCGGCCGCAGCCCCCAGAGCTTCCCGCATCAGGGCGAGGTCAATGGCTTTGCCCGGCTGGCGAGCGCCATCGAGTCGATCCGGCGCGAGCGGGGCGCCGACAATGTCCTGCTGTTGCATGGTGGGGACACCTTCAGCGACGACCTGCTGGGAAATATTACCAAGGGCGAGGCGACCATCCGCCTGATGAATGCCGTGGGCTATCAGTACATGGCGCTGGGCAATCACGATTTCGATTATGGGGCGGAACAGACCCGCAAGTTGCAGGAACTGGCTAGCTTCCCCATGCGCGGCGCCAATGTCATCGACAAGGCCAGTGGCAAGCCATTCCTGGGTGAGCCGGTGCAGGTGTTCAAAATCGGTGGGCTGAAAGTGGGCGTGCTGGCGCTGGGGTATCACAACACCGCGCAGACCGGCAGTCCGAAAAACACCGAGTCGCTCCGCTTTGAGAGCGGCATCGAGGCCGCCAGGCGCTATGTGCCGGTGTTGCGCAGGAAAGCGGACTTGGTGGTGGTGCTCTCGCATCAGGGCTCGAAGGTGGACCGCCTGCTGGCGCGCAAGGTGCCGGGGATCGACATCATCGTCGGGGCCCATTCCCATGATTTCATCGAGCCCCCCGAGCGGACCGGCAATACCTGGATGGTGCAGGCACTGTCGGACTCGGCGGTACTCGGTGAACTGCGTGTTGCGATGGAAAAGGGCCGGATCAGCTCGGTGCAGGGCCAGGGTCATGTACTCTGGAGCGATCAATACCCGCCCGATCCGGCCATCGAGAAACTGGTCAGGCAAATGCGCGAGCCGCATGAAGCCGAACTGGAGGCGGTGATCGGTCAGGCGGCGGAGCGCATCGGCAGGCAGTATAAATCCGAAAGTCCCTTCGATCATCTGGCCGGGGAAATGATGATGCGTCATGCCAAGGCAGAGGTCGCCTTCCTGCCGGGGGTGGGCTATGGCGTTTCGCTGATGCCCGGCCCGATCCGCCGCGAGCAGCTCTACACCCTGCTGCCGCATCCTTCCAGGCTGGTGACCATGCGGCTGACCGGCGCGCAGATCCAGGAGATCCTGGAACAAAGTGCCACCAATCAGAAGCCCGATGATCCCATGGATGCGGTGGGCGGCCTGATCCAGACCGCCGGCCTGCGCTGGACCGTGGACCTGAGCCGACCCAGCGGGCAACGCATCCGCGATGTGGCGGTGGGCGATTCGCCACTGGACCCGGAACGCAGCTATCGCGTGGTGACCCATAGCGGCATGCTGGCCGGCATCCACCGCTATGAAACCTTTGCCGACGGCGCCGACATCCGCAAAGCGGAAGAGACCGTGACGGAAGTGGTGGAAAAAGGCTTCAGGCAGGCAGGTCCACTGCGGCCGAAGGTTGGATACGTGACATTGATCAAAGCCGAAGAGTAGCTGTCCAAATCTTACTGGAACATCTTCAGGGAATGAGATTTCCCTGCATAAACATAAGGAGGTCGATATGGCGAATGACCAGTCCCGGAAAGGATATGGCTGGCAGGATACCCCGGGAGAAATGACGCAGCGTGGTCAGCATCATCCCGACATGCAAAGGCCGGAGGTCACGCCCGGCAATTACGACGAGCGTTCGGTCAAGCCCTGGCGCGATCCGCAGGCAAGAAGCCATGCGCCACGCGAAGTCAGGAATGCCCATGACGAGCAGCATGACTATGATCCGGACAATATCGAGTTCATTCCGAGTTCCTATGGCGGGCGCTTCGAGCGCCGTGACCTGATGTATGCCCGGGATGCCCAGCCGGGTGGCCACGGCATGGATACCCACCGCTCCTGGAACAGTTGGGAGCGCAACCCGCCCGGCATTGCCGAACGCCAGATTCCGGCAAGAGGCGGGTATCGTGGCAAGGGGCCGAAAGGCTATCAACCCTCCGACGCACGTCTGAAGGAAAGGCTGGATGAAGCCTTTTACGATGACGACATGCTGGATGCCAGCGACATCGAGATTCAGGTCAAGGATGGCGAAGTGACGCTGCAGGGCGCCGTGGAAAGCCGGGAAGACCGCCAGCGCGCCGAGTGGCTGGTGTCCCGGGTGGCGGGCGAACATACCCACATCCACAACAGCCTGCGTATCCAGAGCCACTGAAGGGAATTCGAGCCAGCCGGATCGCTGTGCCGGCTGGCGTCATGGAGAAGCGCGATGACTCTGGAAAAGCAGTCCTTGACGCCGGACCTGGATAATGATGCCGCGGTCCGGCAGACGCTCGAACATTATCTGCGGGCCTTCGATGAGGCCTGGCGCCGGTGCGGCGAGTCGGGGTCGCATGGCAGTCTGATCTCCCGCGCGCAGATGGCGCATCATCTGGCGCTGGAGATGGTGAGCAGGGAATCCCGGCCTCTAGGTGGCGCGGATGATGCGCCGGATGACAATACGCCCTTCTGAAAAGGTTTTTTTCGGGCCCAAGGCCCAGTATCCAGGCCGGAGTGGGTGCAATTAGTCCTATTCCGGCCTGCTTTTCTGCACCTTATCCTTCTTTCAAGCATCTAAGATGGTCTGGCGTCCAGAAGCCTGGCACGTCCAATCTCCGCGCTTGCCGCCGATCCGCATGGTTTGAACATTGGAAGGACCATGATCCCCGTCAGTGTTCGTGCCGCGCAGGAATGACAAGGCATCAGGAGGATTCACATCATCCGAATACCCGCACTGCATCGAGCCGGACAGGTTTCACCCTTGCGCGCCGAAGACATGTCTCGTCTTTGTGCTTCTGCGAAATGGTCCTGTAAGTGGAGGAGGCAATGAGGCACTTCCAAAGAAGAAGAATTCTGGTAACCGGTGGGGCAGGCTTTCTGGGATCGCATCTGTGCGAACGCCTGATCAATGAGGGGCACGAAGTCCTCTGCCTGGACAATTTCCAGACCGGCACCCGTGAAAACGTGGCGCAACTGCTGAATCACCCCTGCTTCGAGTTCATGCGTCATGACGTAACCTTTCCCCTGCATGTCGAAGTGGACGAAATCTACAATCTGGCCTGCCCGGCCTCGCCGGTGCATTATCAGAACGACCCGATCCAGACCACCAAGACCAGCGTGCTGGGTGCCATGAACATGCTGGGCCTTGCCAAGCGCACCCGCTCCCGCGTCCTGCAAGCCTCGACCAGCGAGGTCTATGGCGATCCGCAGATGCACCCCCAGCCCGAGTCCTACCACGGGCACGTCAACCCCAACGGCATCCGCGCCTGCTACGACGAGGGCAAGCGCTGCGCCGAGTCGCTGTTCTTCGACTATCACCGCCAGCATCAGGTCAGCATCAAGGTCGCGCGCATCTTCAACACCTACGGGCCACGCATGCATCCCAATGATGGCCGCGTGGTGTCGAACTTCATTGTCCAGGCCCTGCGCGGCGAGCCGATCACCATCTATGGCAAGGGCGATCAGACCCGCTCCTTTTGCTATGTGGATGATCTCGTCGATGGCCTGGTGCGCCTGATGAATTCTCCCGAGGATGTGACGGGACCGATCAATCTCGGCAACGAGGGTGAATTCACCATCCTGGAACTGGCGCAGCAGGTGCTGGAATTGACCGGCTCGCGTTCGAAGCTGGTTTTCAAGCCCCTGCCCAAGGACGATCCGCGGCAGCGCCGGCCGGACCTGACGACAGCCCGCGAGAAACTCGGCTGGGAGCCCTGCGTCAAGCTGCACGAGGGGCTGCTGAAGACCATCCTCTACTTCGACCAGCAGCTCGGCGCCCAGAAGCGGCCTGCATCCCTGCGGCCAAAGACCGTCATCCATCCGGCCGCTGAGGCCCAGTCGCTGCGCCTGAATCTCTGAGGCAGGCGCGAACACAACGAGAATTCAGATATCGGGAGGTTTCATGAGCAAACTGGTGTTGATTACCGGCGGGGCAGGCTTCATTGGTTCGCATCTGGCTGATGAGTTGCTGGCGCATGGCTATCGGGTGCGCGCCCTGGACAATCTCGCGGTGCAGGTGCATGGCCCGAATGCCGGCCGGCCCGATTACCTCAGCCCCGAGGTCGATCTGCAGATTGGCGACGTGCGGGATCCGGCGGCGATGCGCAAGGCGCTGGAAGGTGTCGACGCCGTTTATCACTTCGCGGCGGTGGTCGGGGTGGGGCAGAGCATGTACGAGATCGCCCACTACACCGATGTCAACAACATGGGTACGGCGGTGCTGCTCGAAGCCCTGATCGAGCGCCCGGTGGAGCGCCTGATCGTGGCCTCGAGCATGAGCATCTACGGCGAGGGATTGTACCGCGATCCGTCCGGCGCCGTTTCTCCTGGTGTGGAGCGCAGCCTCGAACAGCTCAAGGCCGGCGACTGGGAAGTGCGCAATGCCGCCGGCGAGGTGCTGCATCCCGTGCCCACGCCGGAGAGCAAGGCGCCTTCGCTGCCCTCGGTCTATGCGCTCTCCAAATACGATCAGGAACGCATGTGCCAGATGATCGGCCGCGCCTATGGCATCCCCACCGTCGGCCTGCGTTTTTTCAATATTTTCGGCACGCGTCAGGCACTATCCAATCCCTATACCGGGGTGCTGGCGATCTTCGCCTCGCGCTACCTGAACGACAAGCCGCCGATGATCAATGAGGACGGCTTCCAGCAGCGCGACTTCGTCAGCGTCTATGACGTGGCCCGGGCCTGTCGCCTGAGCCTGGAGCTGCCCGAGGCGGCCGGCGAAGTCTTCAACATCGCCAGCGGTCGCCAGTACACCATCCGCGAGGTGGCCGAGCGCATGGGCCGCGCGCTTGGCAAGACCCACATCGTTCCTGAGATCACCGGCAAGTACCGGGTCGGCGACATTCGCCACTGCGTGGCGGACATCAGCCTGGCCCGGGAAAAACTCGGCTACGATCCGCGGGTGCCGCTGGAAGAAGGCCTGGTGGAGCTGTCCGACTGGCTGGAAGGCCAGCAGGCGGTCGACCGGGTGGAGGAGGCGCGTGCCGAGCTGGCACTGAGAGGGCTTGCGCTATGAAGCCGGCCAGCCTGGGCTTTGTCGAGTGGTTCCGGCCCGGTGAGCAGGACCGGGTGGAGCAGGTGCTCACGGACCTGCGCGAGCTGCGGGTCACCGACTTGCGCGTCGGCGTGTCCTGGGAAGACTGGTTTTCTGCCGAGGGCGAGGGCTGGTACGACTGGCTGATGCCGCGTCTGGCGCGCGAAGTGCGGGTCTTGCCCTGCTTTCTGGATGCGCTGCCCTTTCTCAATGCCCTGAGCCGGCTCACCACGCCGCCCCACGATCCCGAGGCCTATGCCGACTGGATCAAGCTCTTCGTGGCCAGGCATGGCAAGCATTTCGACTGGCTGGAGCTGTGGCTCGATCCCTTCCTGCGTGATCCGGACTGCGTGCTCGAACCCGGCGAGGACGACTGTTTCTCCGGCATGCTGGTGCGTGCCGCCGAATCGGCCCGCGCCGCCGGCAAGCAGGTGGTGCTCGGGGGCATCCAGCCGCGTCACCCCAAGTGGCTCAAGCGTCTGTGCAATAAGGGCGTGCTCTCGGCCTTCGATGCCCTCGGGCTCTATGCCTTTCCGGGCAGCAACAACCCGGCCTGGCGCGGCTGGCCGACAGAGATCGCCCAGGTGCGCCAGACCCTGACCTCCCAGGGTGTCAACATGCCGCTGTGGATCACCGAGTCGGGCTTTGCCACGGGCCAGTTCCAGGAGCGGGGCCAGTGGAACGAGTTCCTGGCGGTGCTCGATGCGCCGGTGGAGCGGGTGTACTGGTATGGTCTGCGGGATCACGAAAAGTCCGATTGCGCCTGGGGTGAGCCCGACCCGGACAAGCGCTTCTGCTTTGGCCTGCGCCAGACCGATGGCACGCCCAAGCTGCTCTATCGCGTCTGGGCGGAACAGGGTCTTGAAGGCGTGAAGCGCCGTGCCTGGATCGCCAATCCCGGTCGACCGGTGCAGTTCAAGGAGCGCCCGGTATTGATCACCGGCGGGGCTGGTTTCATCGCCACCAACCTCGCCCACCGCCTGCTCGGCATGGGCCGCTCGGTCATCATTCTCGACAACCTCTCGCGCGCCGGCGTGGAGCGCAATCTCGACTGGCTGCGCCAGACCCACGGCGATCGCGCCCATTTCGAGTTTGCCGACATCCGCGATACCGCGGCCCTGAACCTTGCCGTCTCACGCGCCAGCCAGGTCTTTCATCTGGCCGCCCAGGTGGCGGTGACCACCAGCCTCACCCAGCCGGTGCATGATTTCGAGGTCAATGCGCGCGGCACCCTGAAGCTGCTGGAGGCCATCCGCCGCCAGGATAATCCGCCGCCCCTGCTGTTCACCTCCACCAACAAGGTCTATGGCGCACTGGAGCATGTAGGTCTTGGGCTCTTCGGCCGGCGCTATGAGCCGGAGAACCCCGAACTGCGCGCCAATGGCGTCAGCGAGGACGCGCGGCTGGATTTCCATAGCCCCTATGGCTGCTCCAAGGGCGCGGCCGACCAGTACGTGCTCGATTATGCCCGCGCCTATGATCTGCGTGCCGTGGTGTTTCGCATGAGCTGCATCTATGGCCCGCACCAGTTCGGCACCGAGGACCAGGGCTGGGTGGCGCATTTTCTGATCCGCGCCCTGGAAAATCAGGGCATCACCCTCTTCGGTGATGGCATGCAGGTGCGCGACATTCTCTATGTCGAAGATCTAATGGACGCCATGCTCGCCAGCATGGAACGCATCGACCAGATCAGCGGCCGGGCCTTCAATGTCGGCGGCGGCGCTGCCAACAGCACCAGTCTGCTCGAATTGATGGACGTGATCGCGCGACTGCATGGGCGCATGCCGGATTACCGCTTCGGTGCCTGGCGCCTGGGCGACCAGCGCTACTATGTCTCGGATACCCGCAAGCTGCAGCAGGCCACCGGCTGGCGTCCACGGGTCGGGGTCGAGGAGGGCGTGGGCTATCTCTATGACTGGCTCTCGCAGACGCGTGGCCGCAAGGCCGCGCCACGCCTGACCGCGGAGGTGTTGCCATGAAGTATGCCCTGGTCAACCCGCACTGGACCTTCGATGGTTCCATCTATTTCGGCTGTCCGGAACCGCATCTGCCGCTGGAATACGGCTACGCGAAACAATTGCTGGAAGACGAGGGCCACGAAGTCCTGCTGGTCGATGGCCTGCTGGAGCACCTGAGCCGCGAAGAGGTCCGCTCGCGCGTGGCTGACTTCGCGCCGGACTTCACGGTGATCACCACCGCCCCGAGCTATCTCTTCTGGCGCTGCGCCCAGCCGGAGCTGCGCGTGCCGCAGGAAACCGCTGCGGACCTGCGCGACATCGGCGGCACCCTGATCGGCGTTGGCCCGCATGGCTCCAGCACGCCGGTCATCACCCTGAAAAAGCTTGGCGTGGACCTGCTGGTCATGGGCGAGTGCGAAGAGGTCCTGCCGCAACTGGCCCAGCGCGAGGCCTGGTCCTTCGTGCCGGGCATCGTCTATTACGGCCAGGACCGTAACATCAAGGTGCAGGGTGGCCCCCAGGCCGCCGACATGGATCGCCTGCCGGCCCTGCGCTGGCCCGAGAGCCTGGTGCGCCGTCACGATCACCACCATCACCGCTTCGACAATCATCCCCAGGCGCCCGGCGCCGAGATGGAGACCTCGCGCGGCTGCCCCTATCACTGTTCCTTCTGCGCCAAGGACAATTTCCGCGATGGCTATCGCCGCCGGCCGCTGACCACCGTGCTGGAAGAACTCGATGGCCTGATCGCACAGGGCGTGGAATACATCTATTTCATCGACGAGATCTTCCTGCCCAAGCGCGAACTGCTGGAGGCCCTGGTTACGCGCCCGGTGAAGTTCGGTATCCAGACGCGCATCGATCTGTGGAAGCCGGACATGATCGATCTCCTGGGCCAGGCCGGTTGCGTATCCATCGAGGCCGGCGTGGAAAGCATCAGCGAGGAAGGCCGGGCCCTGCTCGACAAGAACTGCAAACTCTCCACCGAAGCCCTGGCCGAGCGGCTGGTCCATGCCAAGAAAACCGTGCCCTTCGTGCAGGCCACCTTGATGGAGTCGCGCGCGGATGATCCGGATGCCGTGGAAGCCTGGCGCAGCTATCTCATGGAAAAGGGCGTCTGGGCCAACAAGCCGGTGCCGCTGTTCGCCTATCCGGGCTCGCCGGACTACCGCAAGCGCTGGGGCATGCCCGACGATCAGGCCTGGGAGCGGGCGCATGCCGCCTATCTCGAACAGTTCGATGAATTCAGCGACATCCAGAGCGAGCGGCCCCTGCTGCTGTCAGCGCTGGAACGCGCCGTGCCGATTTCCCGCATTCCGGAGGACCAGCGATGATTGCCACACCAGCCACGCAGGACAAACAGACAGTGCGCCGGGTGCTGATGAGCGCCGACTGCGTCGGTGGCGTCTGGACCTATGCCATGGAACTCGCTCGCGCACTCGCCGCCCGCGAAGTAGAAGTCGCACTGGCGGTGCTTGGCGGTCCCATGAAGGCCGCCCAGCGGGCCCAGGCCCTCGACATTCCGGGGCTCAGCCTGCATGAGAGCGACCACCGGCTCGAATGGATGGAGGACCCCTGGCAGGATCTCGCCCGCGCCGGTAACTGGCTGCTGGATCTGGAGGCCGAGCTCCGGCCGGACATCGTGCATCTGAATCACTTTGCCCACGGGGATCTGCCCTGGCATGCGCCCAAGCTGGTGGTTGGCCACTCCTGCGTCTACTCCTGGTGGATGGGTGTGCATGGCGATCTGCCGCCCGATACTTGGGCGCGCTACCGGGAGGTGGTGCGCGCAGGATTGCAGGCGGCTGACCTTGTCGTGGCCCCGAGCCGGACCATGCTGACTGCTCTGCGGGCCTTCTACGGGCCCTTGCCGGATTCCCGGGTGATCGCCAATGGCCGCACCCTGCGCCAGTTCGCGCCACAGCCCAAGGAGGCCTTTGTGTTCGCCGGCGGGCGACTCTGGGACGAGGCCAAGAACATCGGGCTGCTGGCCCAGGCCGCGCAAGGTCTGGACTGGCCGGTGCTGGTGGCCGGCGATACCCGCCATCCGGATGGCGGCCGGGCCGATTACCCGGACCTGCGCCTGCTTGGCCCCCTGAGCCAGCGCACCATCACCAGCTATTTCGGTCGCGCCGCCATCTATGCCCTGCCAGCCCGCTACGAGCCCTTCGGCCTGTCGGTGCTGGAGGCCGGGCTCTCGGGCTGCGCCCTGGTGCTGGGCGATATCCCCAGCCTGCGGGAAAACTGGGATGGCGCGGCGATCTTCGTCTCGCCGGATGACCCCAATGAACTGCATCGCGCGCTGCAGGCGCTGATCAAGGACGCGCCGCGTCGTCAGGTGCTCGGCCTGCGTGCCCGTGCCCGGGCTTCGGGTTTCTCCACCGACGCCATGGCCGAGGCCTATCTCGCGGCCTATGAGCAGGCCATCGACAGCCACGCCAGCCTGGGCCAGGTCGATATGGGCGCGCTGCTCGGCGCCGGCGCGCGGGTCTCGCACGGCGTTTATCTGTAAAGGGGGAAGCTTGCGTATCGTCCTGTTCTATCATTCCCTGCTGTCGGACTGGAATCATGGCAATGCCCATTTTCTGCGCGGGATCGTCAGCGAACTGCTGGCTCGCGGGCACGAGGTCGAGGTGTATGAGCCCGCGAATAACTGGAGCCTGCAGAATCTCCTGGCGGAGCAGGGGGGGGCGGCGGTGGAGGGTTTCCATCAGGCCTATCCGCAACTGCAAAGCCACCTTTATGGCGAAGCCAGCCTGGATCTCGATGCCATTCTGGATGGCGCGGATCTGGTGATCGTGCACGAGTGGAACAGCCATGACCTGGTGCGGCGCGTCGGCGCTCACCGCGCCCGCAATCGCCGCTACCGGCTACTCTTTCACGATACCCACCACCGCGCCGTCAGCGAGCCTGACAGCATGGCCGCCTATGATCTGCGCGATTATGACGGCGTGCTGGCCTTTGGCGGCGTCATTCGCGATATTTACCTGGCGCGCGGCTGGGCGCAACAGGCCTGGACCTGGCATGAGGCCGCCGACACCCGCGTGTTCCGGCCCCTGGAGGCCAGCAAGGCTGGCGATCTGGTCTGGGTCGGCAACTGGGGGGATGACGAGCGCACTGCCGAGCTGCATCAATTCCTGCTCGATCCGGTGCGCAGGCTGGGGCTCAGGGCCCGGGTGCACGGCGTGCGCTATCCCGATGAAGCCAAGACAGCACTCGATGAGGCCGGCATCGATTACGCCGGCTGGCTGCCCAACTATCAGGCCCCGGAGGTCTTCAGCCGCTATCGCGTCACCGTACACGTGCCGCGCCGCTACTACGCCAGCATCCTGCCCGGCATCCCCACCATCCGCGTCTTTGAGGCGCTTGCCTGCGGAATTCCGCTGGTGTCCGCCCCCTGGGAGAATGCCGAGCAACTGTTCCGCCCCGGCACGGATTTCTGGGTCGCCCGCAATGGAGAAGAAATGACCGACATGCTCGATACCCTGACCAATGAACCCGAAGTCGCCCGCGAACTGGCCGCGCGTGGCCTTGAAAGCATCCTGGCGCGTCATACCTGCAAGCATCGCGTGGATGAACTGCTCGATATTTACGCCAGCCTGGAGGCGCCGACAGCGGGCCGGGTGGTGTCCGCATGAAGATCGCCTTCTTCGGATCGAGCCTGGTATCGGCCTACTGGAATGGGGCCGCCACCTACTATCGTGGCATCATCCGCGCCCTGCACAATCTTGGCCACGAAATCACTTTCTATGAGCCCGACGCCTATGGCCGTCAGGAAAACCGCGACATCCCCGACCCGGACTGGGCGCGGGTGGTGGTCTATCCGGGCGAGGGCGAGACCGGCGTGCGCCAGGCCCTGGCCGAGGCCCGGGGAGTCGATCTCGTGGTCAAGGCCAGCGGCGTCGGCGTGTTCGACGAACTGCTGGAGGCCGCCGTGCTCGAGCTGCAGGGCCCTCGCACCCGCGTGGCCTTCTGGGACGTCGATGCCCCGGCCACGCTGGACCGCGTGCAGCACGATCCGGCAGACCCCTTCCGCGCCTGCATCCCGCGCTATGACGTCATCTTCACCTATGGCGGCGGCGATCCCGTGGTCGATGCCTATACCGCCCTTGGCGCCCGGCTCTGCGTGCCCATCTACAACGCGCTCGACCCGGAGACCCACCACCCCGTGCCCGCCGACCCCCGCTTCGCGGTGGATCTGGCGTTTCTGGGCAACCGGCTGCCGGATCGCGAGGCGCGGATGGAGAGCTTCTTTCTGGTCGCCGCCGCAGCGCTGCCGGAACTACGCTTTCTGCTCGGTGGCAGCGGCTGGGGCGACAAGTCCATGCCGGCCAACGTGCAATATGTCGGGCATGTCTATACCCGTGATCACAATGCCCTGAACTGCTCGGCGCTGGCGGTGCTCAACATCAGCCGCGACAGCATGGCCCGCTACGGCTTTTCGCCAGCCACCCGGGTGTTCGAGGCGGCAGGCGCGGGAGCCTGTATCATCACCGACGCCTGGGAGGGCATCGAGCAGTTTCTGGCGCCCGGGCGCGAGATCCTGGTGGCAGAAAATGGCGCCGAGGTGGCCCGCATCCTGCGCGACCTCGATGAGCCTCGTGCCCGCGCCATCGGCGAAGCGGCCCGCCAGCGGGTGCTGGAGGCACACACCTATGCCCATCGCGCCGCCCAGGTGGAGGCCGTGCTGGCGGGGCGGGACGCGTCCGCTCGGCGCGCTACCGGATAACGGTCATCTGGCGCCGTGCCCCGCGGCTGGTCCTGAGCCGCGGCAGGCACCCCTTTACAGCCTGCCAGAGCGAGCCTAGAATCCCCGCCATGAATCTTATCCCCGGCGTGAACCTGATCTGCCTGCCGGCTGCCCTGATCCGACGGGTGGCCAGCATGTCCGTGCGCCGGGAGGAAACCTGATTTACTGATTTTTTCCCCATCCAAGGCCGCGGATCTTTCCAGGATTCGCGGCCTTTTTCTTTGTGGAGGCGAGCATGCCGGTGGCCCTGGCCTATTTCGGCGTCATATTGATCTGGAGCACCACCCCGCTGGCGCTTCAGTGGAGTATTGCGGGCGGCGGCTTTCTCTTTGGCGTGAGCAGCCGCATGCTGCTGGGCGGGCTGCTGGCCCTGGCCCTGTTGCGCGCGCTGGGCAAGTCCCTATCCTTCGAGCCGGCTGCCCGGCGCACCTATCTCGCCGCAGGGCTTGGCATCTACGCCAGCATGATCTGCACTTACTGGGCCGCGCAGTACATACCCTCTGGCTGGATTTCGGTCATCTTTGGGCTGATGCCCATGGCGACCGGGCTCTTTGCCGCGATCTGGCTGCCGGGGCGGGCCTTCAGTCCGGCCAGGGTACTTGGGATGCTCATGGGGCTTGTGGGCCTGCTGGTCATCTTTGGCCGGGGTGTGCAGCATCATCCCCAGGCGGTATACGGCATATTGGCGGTGCTGCTGGGAACGCTCAGCCATGCCGCCAGTGCCGTGTGGATCAAGCGCATCAGCGCCGGCCTGGATGGTTTGAATGTCACTGTGGGCGGGCTTGGGCTTGCTGCCCCGCTGTTTCTGCTGAGCTGGCTGCTGCTCGATGGCGAGCTGCCTCGGCACCTGCCCCTGCAGGCCGGCGTTGCCATTGGTTATCTGGCCCTGATCGGCTCGGTGCTGGGTTTCATGCTCTATTACCAGGTGCTCCGGCAACTGGAGGCCAGCCGCGTTGCACTGATCACGCTGGTCACCCCGGTCAGCGCCCTGTGGTTGGGGCATGTGTTCAATCAGGAACCACTGGGTGTGGATGTCTGGACCGGCACAGCCCTGATCCTCGCGGGCCTTGTCCTGCACGAGCTGGGCGAGCCGCTGTTGCGAGCCTTGCGCTACAGGCATGGCGGCTGGGCAAATAGGCTGTAGTCATTTTTTCGACTATCTTGAAATACAACTTCAACCCAAGCCCTCCAGGGCTTCTCACAGCGCGAGGAGCGGCGCATGTCGGCGCAGATACCGGATTTCGATTCCCTGATGACCATCACCCCCCGGCCGCCCATTGTCATGATGGAGGGCAAGGGTTCCTGGCTGCGCGATCAGGATGGCCGGGAATATCTGGATTTCATCCAGGGCTGGGCGGTCAACTGCCTGGGGCACTCGCCGCAGGTGGTGGTGGACGCCATCACGCGCCAGGCCACGACCCTGCTCAATCCCAGTCCGGCTTTTTATAATGCGCCGATGATCCGGCTGGCGGAGCTGATCGTCCAGCACAGCGGCCTGCACAAGGTCTATCCGGCCTGCAGTGGCGCCGATGCCAACGAAGGTGCGATCAAGCTCGCGCGCAAATGGGGCCAGATCCACCGCAATGGCGCCCATGAAATCATCACCATGTACAACAGCTTTCATGGCCGCACCCTTGCGACCATGTCGGCCTCGGGCAAGCCGCAGTGGCGCGAGCTCTACGAGCCCAAGGTGCCGGGCTTTCTGAAGGCGCCGCTCAATGATCTGATCGTGCTGCGCAACCTGATCACGGAAAAGACCGTGGCCGTCATGCTCGAACCCATCCAGGGCGAGGGCGGCGTCATCCCGGCCGAGGATGACTATCTGCGCGAGTTGCGTGCACTGACCCGCGAGAAGGGCATCCTGCTGATACTGGACGAGGTGCAGACCGGCATCGGGCGCACCGGGCGGCTGTTCGGCCATCAGCATGCCGGCATCTCGCCGGACATCATGACACTTGGCAAGGGCCTGGGTGGCGGCGTGCCCCTGGCGGCACTGGTGGCGCATCGAGATGTCTGCTGCTTTGCGCCGGGTGACCAGGGTGGCACCTATAACGGCAATCCGCTGATGGCGGCGGCCGGTTGCGCGGTGATGGAAACCGTGACCGCGCCCGGCTTTCTCGATGGCGTGAATCACGCTGGCGATTACCTGCGGGCGCAACTGGCCGGCCTGGCGCGGGACTATGATCTGGGTGAAGTGCGCGGCCGGGGCCTGCTCGTGGCGCTGCAGCTAAACCAGGATATCGCACCGGCCATCGTGGAGGCCGCGCGGGATCTCGGCCTGCTGCTCAACGCCCCGCGCGTCAACATCCTGCGCTTCATGCCGGCGCTCAACATCAGCCGGGCGGAGATCGACGAGATGATCCGGCGCCTGGCCGCCAGTCTCGATGCCCTGGGCCTGGTATGTGCGCAGTCAGACGAACCGGCACTGGCCCTGATGGCCTGAGTGGGTGATCTGATTGGCCCAATCGCGCCAAGGAATTTCGCGATGTCTGAAACCAGTCAGGGGATCATGATCTCCGCAAAAGCAGCCCCGCTGTCCTTTCGTCGTGCCGAAGCGGCGGATGTCGATGCCATCGTGCGGCTCGTCAATGCCGCCTATCGGGGCGACAGCAGCCGGGCTGGCTGGACCACCGAGGCTGACCTGCTCGGCGGCCAGCGCACCGATGCCGGAGAGGTGCGGGAGCTGATCGAAACAGATGATTCCCTGATCCTGCTCGGCTATCAGGGGCCGGATCTCGCCGGCTCCCTGCACCTGAAACGGGAAGGCGGATCTGCCTATCTGGGCATGTTCGCTATCCAGCCCACCTTGCAGGGCGCGGGTCTGGGCAAGCGGTTTATCGATGAGGCCGAGCGCATTGCCCGTGAGGAATGGCAGGTGCAAACGATGCGCATGAGCGTCATCGGTTTCAGGCAGGAACTGATTGCCTATTATGAACGCCGCGGCTATCGGCGCACCGGTGAGTTGCTGCCCTTTCCCATCGATCCGCGCTTTGGCATCCCCAGAGTCGAGGGCCTGCAGCTTGAAGTGTTGGAAAAACGTCTGGGCGCTTAACTAGCATCTGCATGAAAAAGGCCGCTTCAATGAAGCGGCCGCTATCTACTATCCCGTTTGAGAATACTGGAATACCCGCGCTTCAGGCCTTTTCCGGAATCAGGCCCTGCAGGGTCTGACGCAGTTCATCCTGCGGATAATAACCGAGGTGGCGCTCGCGCACCTTGCCGCTGCGGTCGATGACGAGCGTGTAGGGCAGGGCGCCCTGGGTATCACCAAAGTCGAGCAGGATCTGGTCGCCCTGATCCCCGGCCAGCAGAATCGGATAGTTCACCCCCATGCGCGCGACGAACTCGCGAATCGGCTCCTCTTCATCCACACCGATGCCGACGAACTGCACACCCTGACCACCGAGTTCCTTCTGCAACTCCACGAACTCCGGGGTTTCCTTCTGGCAGGGCGGGCACCAACTGGCCCAGAGATTGACCACCAGCACCTTGCCCTTGTAATCGGTCAGCTTCACCTCCCGGCCATCGAGGTCGGGGAGGGCGACGCTGGGCGCCACGCTGCTTGTTTCATCGGTGGCGCTGTCCATGACCGAGACTGGCGCGGGTTGCGGGGATTGAAAGGCCTGGTGGCCGAACCAGCCGGCCAGGCCACCGGCCAGAAAGATCACCGGGGCCCAGATGATTGCCTTCGATCGCATGTCCACTCCTTTATTTGCCAGCGCTGGAGTTTACCCGCGCCAGATGCTCAAGGAAATCCGTCGCATCCTTGTAGCCCACCAGGCGCAGGTTGCGGATTTCCTGGCTCTCGGGATCGAAGAACAGGATGGCGGGCGGGCCAACCAGCTGGAACTGCTTCAGCAATTCACGCTGTTCGGCATTGTTTTCGGTGACATCCGCCCGCAGCAGCTGGAAGCCACCCATGGCCTCGCGCACCTGCGGATCGCGGAAGGTGGTGTTCTCCATGCGTACGCATTCCACGCACCAGTCGGCATAGAAGTCCAGCAGCACCGGCTTGCCTTGTGTGCTGGCCAGGGCCTGACGCAACTGCTCGGGCGTGCTGATCGACTGGAAAACCGGGGCCGCCACCGCCGTGGTCTGGCCTCCCCCAAAGCTGATGCCCTCCAGCGGTCGCAGCGGGTCCTTGGCGCCGGTCACGGCACCCAGCCCCAGCAGCAGGCCGTAGGCCATCAGGAGCACGCCAAAGCCCTTGGCAAAGCGCATCCAGCCACTGGCGTCATGCGGCAGGGAATCCAGCACGCGCAAGAAGGTGGCGCTGATGATCAGCAACGTGGCCCACAGGGCCATGGTCGCCCAGGCCGGCAGGATGCGCGACAGCATCCAGATCGCTACCGCCAGCAGCAGCACGCCGAATACGTACTTGACGGCATCCATCCAGCCACCGGCGCGCGGCAGCAGCTTGCCCGCCGAGGTGCCGATCAGGAGTAGCGGCGTGCCCATGCCCAGGCTCAGGGCAAACAACGAGACGCCGCCGAGGACCACGTCCCCGGTCTGGGAGATATAGAGCAGGGCGCCCGCCAGGGGGGCCGCCACGCAGGGGCCGACGATCAGGGCCGAGAGTATGCCCATGACGAAGGTGCTGAAGGTGCTGCCGCCCTTGCCCATGCCCGAGAGCCGGGCCTGCAGGCCCGCCGGCACCTGCAGGTTGTAAAAGCCGAACATCGACAGGGCCAGCAGCACGAACACGATGCTGAAGCCCACCAGCACCCAGGGATTCTGGAAGAAGGCCTGAAGATAGGCGCCGGTCACGCCCGCGATCATGCCGATCACGGTATAGGTGAGCGCCATGCCGAGCACATAGGACAGCGACAGGCCAAAGGCCCGCCCGGTGCTGACCCGCTCGCCCTGGCCGACGATGATGGCCGAGAGAATGGGGATCATCGGGAATACGCAGGGCGTGAAGGCCAGCGCAAGTCCAGCCAGGAAGAAAAGACCCACGATGGTCAGCAGACTGCCGCGCAGGATCTCGGCGAACTGGTCCTGCTCCGAGGCGGGGGGCGTTGCCTGGCCCGTCGCTGCCGCCGAAGCGGGAGCTGTTGCCGCCGCAGCACTCCCTGCCGCCGGCGCGCTGGCGAGATTGAGGCTGATGTCCCTGGTCATCGGCGGATAACAGACCCCGGCATCGGCACAGCCCTGAAACTTGCTCGAAACGGTGATCTGGGCAGGCTTGTCTCCGCTGTAGACCAGCGGGATGGTGGTGCGCACCGTCATGCCCGGATAGACGACCTGTTTGCCAAAGATCTCATCCTCATGCGAGACCCCCTGGGGCATCTGGTAGTTGCCGGCCTTGACGGTTTCCGGCTTTATCGTGACATTGAGCTTGTCGCGATAGAGATAATAGCCCTTGGCGCTTTTCCAGGTGACTTCCAGATGGGTTTGATCCAGCAGCCGGGCGGAGAACTGAAAGGCCTGCTCCGGCTCCAGAAATTCGTCCTCGGCCAGAGCCGGGCTGATAATGAAAATGGACAGCATCCACAAAAGAACAAGATGCGTGATGGAACGGTGCATTCGCTTACCTCGTCATTCAGGGTTTTGCCCTTACAAGCAAAACTCATGCCTTGGTGGACTCCCTGATCCAGTCCAGATATTCCGGCAGGCCGGCGCTGAGGGGAACGGCGATGATCTCCGGCAATTCGTAAGGGTGCAGCGCGCGAATGCGCGCCTCCAGCGCCGGGTAGTTCACGGCCGGGGCCTTGATCAGCAGGGTGCATTCACGGGTTTGTTCGATCTGGCCCTGCCAGCGATAGATGGACAGTCCACTGGGCAGGCAGTGCACGCAGGCAGCAAGCCCCTCATTGACCAGGGCCTGGGCAACCCCTTCCGCGATGGCGCTGTCCGGGCAAGTGCAGTAGGTGAGATAGATGTCGGCATGTTCAGTAGTATCTGATGATAACATGAAAATCCCCCGCAAGGCGGATGTGAACTTTACTCGATTGTGGAAGTCTTATTTGGTGTGAGCAGCCAAGCCTGGTTGTGAGCGCATGTTTCTTTCCTCCTTTGTGGTTTTGGCGGCAGGCTTTCCTGCCGCCTTTTTTGTTGTCCCATGCACAAATCAAAAAATTTCCTGATCCCGGGAACAAATGCATCAGACTCTGGTCTTATTGATTGTGAGCAGCCAAGCCTGGTTGTGAGCGCATGTTTCTTTCCTCCTTTGTGGTTTTGGCGGCAGGCTTTCCTGCCGCCTTTTTTATTGTTGCTAGTAGTTCTGCTCCGCGACGCGGTCGCGTATGATGCCTCCATGCCTTCCGGTCCGGAACGTCCCTTTACCCTCTTGCACGCCAGTGGCGAGCGCCTCGCTGGCCTGATCCACGAGACCGCTGGCCAGCCGGTCGGCATCTATGTACCCGGCTTCAATGCCACCCTGGATGGCCACAAGGCCCAGTTGCTGGCCCAAACGGCACAGCATCGGGGTCGTAGCTGGATCCGTTATGATCCCCGCGGGGTCGGGCGCTCGGACGGGCGCTTTGCCGCCCAGACCCTGAGCCGCGGGCTGGCCGACCTGCATCTGCTGCTGCGCTTCATCGCACCCCGCCCGGCCGTGCTGGTGGGCTCCAGCATGGGCGGCTGGCTGTCGGTGCTGGCCGCCAGTCGCTGGCCTGCCCGCATCCACGCCCTGCTGCTCATCGCACCAGCCTTCAACTTCATCCAGGATCTGTATGTGGGCCTGCCAGAAGCAGAGCGTCAGGCCTGGGCGGATACCGGCACCCGCCGCTTTGCCGACCACTATGGCGGCACGGATTATCAACTCGATTTCACCCTGGTACAGGACGCCTGGCGCCATGATGTCCTGCGCTGGCCGCCGACGCTGTCATGTCCGGTGCACATTCTGCATGGCGCAGCCGACGAGATCGTGCCGCCTTCTCGCAGCATGCGGTTTGTAAAATCGCGTTCCAGTCCCCATGTGCTTCTGGACATCCTGCCTGGCGTGGGTCACCGCCTCAGTGGTGCGGATGCGGCCTTGCTCGGCGCGCTGGACGCCTGCTGGCCCGAAGAGGATCTCATGCATGTATAGACTTGCCATCGTCTGGTTTTTCATCATTCTCGGTGCGCTCGATCTCGCCAGCCTGGTGCTGGTGGGGCGCGCGCTCGGACTGGGGCCGACCCTGCTGCTGCTGTTTGGTGGCATCTTCGTCGGCAGCCTGCTGCTGCGCCGCCAGGGCATGGCGGTCTGGCGCTTCTTTCGCCAGCGGCAATTGGCCGGCGGCCTGCCGGCCCTGGATTTCCTGGAAGGGCTGGTCGGGCTGCTGGCCGCGCTGCTGTTTCTGATGCCCGGCTTCGTCAGCGATGCCCTGGGCCTGCTCCTGCTGTTGCCGCCGGTACGCAAGGGCCTGTTGCGGCGGGTACTGCCCCGCTGGCTCATGCCCTTTCTGACGCGGCGCCAGAAGCCCCAGGGGCCGCAAACGCTCTCAGGCGAATACCGTCGAGAAGATTAAGCAAACTAATGAGGGGGCTTGACAGCCTGATCCGCATGGATAAGATTAGCACTCACCAGCTTCGAGTGCTAACAACACTCTTCTCACCCACCCTGAACCATGAAGGAGGTTTACCTCTATGAAGATTCGCCCCTTGCACGACCGCGTTGTCATCCGTCGCCTGGACGAAGAGCAGAAGACCGCCAGCGGCATTCTGATTCCCGATACCGCCAAGGAAAAGCCCGTCCAGGGTGAAGTCGTTGCCGCCGGCAATGGCAAGATCCTGGAAAACGGCGAAGTCCGCCCGCTGGATGTGAAAGTCGGCGACCGCGTGCTGTTCGCCAAATATGCCGGTACCGAAGTCAAGGTGGACGGCGAAGAACTGCTGGTCATGCGTGAAGACGACATCATGGGCGTCGTTCAGGCCTGACCACACGAGCTGCAACCATTTTCGTAACGGAGGATTCACACGATGCCAGCCAAACAAGTAGCTTTCAGTGACAGCGCCCGCGACCGCATGATGAAGGGCGTGAACATTCTCGCCAATGCCGTCAAGGTCACGCTGGGCCCCAAGGGCCGCAACGTGGTGCTCGACAAGGCCTTCGGCGCCCCCACCATCACCAAGGATGGCGTGTCGGTTGCCAAGGAAATCGAGCTGGCCGACAAGTTCGAGAACATGGGCGCCCAGATGGTGAAGGAAGTCGCCAGTCAGGCCTCCGACGAAGCCGGTGACGGCACCACCACCGCCACGGTGCTGGCCCAGGCCATCCTGCGCGAAGGCATGAAGGCGATTGCCGCCGGCATGAACCCGATGGACCTCAAGCGCGGCGTCGACAAGGCCGTGACGGTGATCGTGGCTGAGCTCAAGAAGAGCTCCAAGCCCTGCAACACCCAGAAGGAAATTGCCCAGGTCGGCACCATTTCCGCCAACTCCGACGAGAACATCGGCAACATCATTGCCGAAGCGATGGAGAAGGTCGGCAAGGAAGGCGTGATCACGGTGGAAGAGGGCTCCGGCTTTGAAAACGAGCTGGACGTCGTCGAAGGCATGCAGTTCGACCGCGGCTATCTGTCTCCCTACTTCGTCAACAACCAGGAGAAGATGACGGCCGAGCTCGAAAATCCCTTCATCCTGCTCTATGACAAGAAGATCTCCAGCATCCGCGACCTGCTGCCCATCCTGGAGCAGGTGGCCAAGGCCGGCCGTCCGCTGCTGATCGTGGCCGAGGACATCGAAGGCGAAGCGCTGGCCACCCTGGTGGTCAACAGCATCCGCGGCATCATCAAGGTGGCTGCGGTCAAGGCCCCTGGCTTCGGTGATCGCCGCAAGGCCATGCTCGAAGACATGGCCATCCTCACCGGTGGTCACGTGATCTCCGAGGAAGTCGGCATGAAGCTGGAGAATGCCAGCCTCAATGATCTTGGCCAGGCCAAGCGCATCAGCGTCGACAAGGAAAATACCACCATCATCGACGGCGCTGGCAGCGAAGCCGACATCAGTGCCCGCGTGAGCCAGATCCGTCGCCAGATCGAAGACGCCAACAGCGACTACGACCGCGAGAAGCTGCAGGAACGCGTAGCCAAGCTGGCCGGCGGCGTGGCAGTGATCAAGGTCGGTGCCGGCTCCGAGATGGAAATGAAGGAGAAGAAGGCCCGCGTCGAGGACGCCCTGCACGCGACCCGTGCGGCGGTGGAAGAGGGCATCGTGCCCGGTGGCGGCGTTGCCCTGATCCGCGCCCAGGCGGCCCTGAAGGACTTCCATGGCGACAACAACGACCAGGATGTCGGCATCAACATCATCCGTCGCGCCATCGAGGAGCCCTTGCGTCAGATCGTCGCCAATGCCGGCGGTGAAGGCAGCGTGGTGTATGGCAAGGTCGTCGAAGGCCAGGGCGCCTTTGGCTACAATGCCGGTAACGATACCTACGGCGACATGTTCGACATGGGCGTGATCGACCCGACCAAGGTGACCCGCACCGCGCTGCAGAAGGCGGCCAGCGTCGCCGGTCTGATGATCACCACCGAAGCCATGGTCTCCGAGCTGCCGAAGGAAGACAAGGGCGATGCCGGCGCTGGTATGGGCGGCATGGGTGACATGGGCGGCATGGGCATGATGTAAGCCCCTGGGGGCCCCGGCCCCCTTTGTCGTACACGGAAAGCCCCGCGCAAGCGGGGCTTTCTTGTTGCTGCTCGCCTGGGCTGGACGGGCCGATGCCCGTGCAGCCCATTTGTTAGTCCGCCACCCGGTAGTGCGGGTCCTCCAGAATGTTCACTTCCACCAGATCGCCGGCCTTTTCCAGTAACTCGCGGCAATCCGCGCTCAGATGACGCAGGTGCAACTGCTTGCCGGCCTTGATATAACGTTCGGCCAGGGCATCGATCGCGGCGATACCGGAATGATCCACCACGCGGGCCTGCTGAAAGTCGATGATGACATCCTCGGGATCATTCAAGGGATCGAACAGTTCCTGGAAGTTCTTGACCGAGGCAAAGAACAGCGTGCCCTGCAGCGAGTAGACCTTGGAACCCTGCTCGTTGAGGGTCGCCTTTACCTCGATGCGCTTGGCCTGTTGCCAGGCAAACACCAGGGCCGAGACGATCACGCCGGTGATCACCGCAATGGCGAGATCGGTCAGCACCGTCACCACCGCCACCAGGATACCGACGAAGATGTCGGGTCGTGGCACGCGACAGAAGAGCCGCAGACTGCCCCACTCGAAGGTGCCGATCACCACCATGAACATGATGCCCACCAGGGCCGCCAGCGGGATCATCTCGATCAAGGGCGAAGCCACCACGATGAAGGCCAGCAGAAAGAGCGCGGCGAAGATGCCCGACCAGTGGCTACGGCCCCCGGACTCGACATTGATCATGCTCTGGCCGACCATGGCGCAGCCGCCCATGCCGCCAAAAAAGCCGGTCACGGTATTCGCCACGCCCTGCCCGACGCAGACCCGGTTGCCATTGCCGCGCGTCTCGGTCAGTTCATCGATGAGGCTCATGGTCAGCAGGGATTCGATCAGGCCGATGCCCGCCAGCACCAGTGAATAGGGCAGGATGATCCACAGTGTCTCCAGGTTGATCGGCACCATTGGCAGGTGGAAAGCCGGCAGGCCGCCGGCAATCGAGGCCAGATCCCCGACACTGCGGGTTTCGAGATTCAGACCCATGACCAGCAGCGTCACCACCACGATGGCCGCCAGGGCGGAAGGCACGGCGCGGGTCAGGCGCGGCAGGAAATGCATGATGGCCATGGTCAGGGCGATGAGCCCCAGCATCAACCCAAGATCCATGCCGCTCATCCAGCCTGTACCGCCATCCGGCGTCTTCACCTTGAAGTGTTCCAGTTGCGCCAGAAAGATCACGATGGCCAAGCCATTGACGAAGCCGAGAAACACCGGGTGCGGCACCATGCGGATGAAGCGGCCGAGCTTGAACACGCCCGCGAGGATCTGGATCAGCCCCATGAGCACCACGGTGGCAAAGAGATACTCCACCCCATGTTGGGCGACCAGGGCCACCATGACCACGGCCAAGGCGCCGGTGGCGCCCGAGATCATGCCGCCGCGCCCACCGATCACAGCGGTGATCAGGCCCACCATGAAGGCGGCATAGAGACCCACCAGCGGGTTCACGCCGGCCACGAAGGCAAAGGCCACCGCCTCCGGCACCAGGGCCAGGGCCACGGTCAGCCCCGACAGGGCCTCGACCCTGAGATTGGAGGGTGAGTTTTTACTGATCAGGTCAAACATGGATTCTCCTTAGACTGACAGCTGCTGGTCCCGCGTCCAGGCGTCAATGGCCTGGGGCTCCGGATGAATTCCGTGCCGCTCCCGAGGAGACCTGAGCTGTCTGGCTGAATATGGCGTGTAAAGCGAAGACGACAGGCTTCAACGCATGAGGAATGCGCCTGCCTGAATGCGAGGCCGCTCCGGTGAGCAGCAAGGGGAATGGGTATGGTCTACATGTCGTGGCGGATTATACTTGTCATGAGAACTCACGGCAATCCAGAGTGGTTTCGCCGGCTTCTTTTTCCACCTTGCAAAACATCTGAATTCAACTAGTTAGGGGGCATGTTACCGAAATGCTCCCTGCGTCGAACGCTCGCTTTTTCCGCCGCTGCCCTCACCCTGATTCTCTCTGGTTGTTACAGCAGCTCCGAATCATCCTCGAGTACGGGCAGTGATGTCGTGCCCCTGGCCGTAAGCTCTGCCGGCATGCAGGCCGCGCTCGGCGAACTCCAGCAGCGCGGTGCCCGCATGGACCGGCACGGCAAGACCGGACAGCTCACCTTTATCGGCGCCGATCCGCTCGCGCCACTGGCCTTGCCCGCGGCAGTCAGCGGCCTGAAAGGGGACGATCCGGCCCAGGCGGCCCTGGAACGCTATGCCCCGCTGTTTGGCGCGCGGGGGACGGGGCAAGCCATGCAGTTGCTCAAGCGCCAGGATGGCAAGGACGGGCGCAGCACCTCGCGTTATCAGCAACTCTATCAAGGGCTTCCGGTCATCGGTGGCGAGCTGTTGGTGAACCTGCGCGGGCGGGGCCTGCTCGCCATGAGCGGCGAGCTGTCGCCGGATCTTTCCCTGTCCGTGACCCCGATGTTGTCGGCCAGTGTCGCGCAGTCGACGGCGCTGCAGGCCACCGCCAAATGGCGCAAGCTGGCGCCGGAGAAACTCGAAGCGAGCGATCCGGTGCTGTCGATCTATGATCCGCGGCTGCTGGGACCGGGGCAGGAGCCGACCCGGCTGGTTTACCGGCTGGAAGTGAGCGCCCGCGGCAGCGAGCCGGTGCGCGAGCTGGTGCTGGTGGATGCCCGAAGCGGCAATGTGGCGCTGCACTTCAATCAGATCGACGCGGCACTCAGCCGCCAGACCTATACCGCCAGCAACACCGAAACCCTGCCGGGCAGCCTGATCTGCGACGAGGGCAATCCGTCCTGCGCCAATGGTGATCTGGACGCGCAGCTTGCGCATCGCTATGCCAGGGATACCTACGACTTCTATTTCAACACCCATCAGCGGGACAGCCTCGACAACAAGGGCATGGCCCTGCTGTCTTCGACGCATTACGGCGCCGTCGGTTACCAGAATGCCTTCTGGGATGGCCGTCAGATCGCCTATGGCGATGGCTTCTCGCGCGCTGATGACGTCGTCGGCCATGAGCTGACGCACGGTGTCACCCAGCACAGCTCCAAACTTTTCTACTATTATCAGTCTGGCGCCATCAACGAGTCGCTGTCGGACATCTGGGGCGAATTCATCGATCAGCGCAACAACAGCGGCACCGATACTGCCGCTGTGAAATGGCAGATTGGCGAGGATATCCCCGGCATCGGTGCGATCCGCGACATGGCCGACCCGACCCGCTTTGGCGATCCGGATCGCATGAGCAGCCCCAATTACGATTTTGATAAAGGCTTCCAGGACAACGGCGGGGTGCACCACAACAGTGGCATCAACAACAAGGCCGCCTACCTGATGGTCGAAGGCGGCAGTTTCAATGGCCGGACCATCACCGGGCTCGGCATCGACAAGGTCGCAAAGATCTATTACGAGGCCCAGACGCGGCTGCTGACTTCGGGTGCCACCTACAAGGACTTGGCCAATGCCCTGTATCAGGGCTGCCTGAATCTGTCGGCCGATGCCGGCTCCGGGATCAATGGTGCCGAGTGCGACATGGTGCGCCAGGCCACCGAAGCTGTGGAAATGCAGGCGGAGCCCGTTAACAGTTTCCAGCCCCAGCCGGATCCCTGTCCGGCCGGGTCCCAGCCCAGAGATCTCTTTTCCGATGATCTGGAAAGCCCCACGCTGCGCTGGACGGTGAGCACCCTGAACGGCAGTCAGGCATCCTGGCGCTTGGATACCCAGAATGTCAGTTCCGGCAAACAGGCGCTCTGGGGCAAGGGGATGAGTTCCGTGGCGGATGATATCGCCGTCATGCCCAGTGCCGTCATGCTGCCTGCCAATGCCTTTCTGCATTTCCGTCACAGCTATGACTTCGAGGCAGATGGCGAGGCTGACATCTACTATGACGGTGGTGTGCTGGAGTATTCGGTCAACAACGGCGCGAACTGGCAGGATGCCGCCAGTCTCTTCGCTGATGGTGGCAACTACAGTGACAAGCTGGATGGTCATTATGGCAACACACTGGCAGGGCACTCGGCCTTCGTCGGCAGGAGTCATGGGTATATCGCCAGCCTCTACAATCTCAGCAGCCTGGCCGGACAGTCAGTGCGCTTCCGTTTCCGCATCGCCACCGACGACCGTGTTGCGAGCGATGGCTGGTGGGTGGATGATGTCCGCATCTATACCTGCCTGGCGGACGTCGACAATCAGGCGCCGCTGGCCAATGCCGGACCGGACCTGATCGCTGCCCCCGGCGCGACTGTCAGCCTCGATGGCTCTGGCAGCAAGGACCCCGAAGGGCAGCGGATCAGCCTTGCCTGGCAGGTGATCAGCGGCTCGGCCAGCCTGACAGGAGCCAATACCGCCGTGCCAAGCTTCGTGGCGCCACTCAACGGCAGGGTGGTCGCGCGGCTCACGGTCACCGACAGTCAGGGCAAGAGCGCCAGCGACGATGTCACGGTGACCGTCAGCAACACCGCGCCGGAGCTGGCATCGATTGGTGCCCGGCAGGCTGTTCTGGGGCAGCCGCTCAATTTCCAGGTGAGCGCACGGGATGCCAATACCGATACGGTCACGCTCTCGGCAACGGGACTTCCGTCGGGCGCGCGGTTCGACGCTGCTACGGGACAATTCAGCTGGCCTCAGGCCGGTCCGCTCGGCAACTATACGGTGACTTTCACCGCAACGGATGCGGGTGGATTGCGCGACAGCGAAAATGTCACTATCAATGTCCTTGATATGACCTCCATTTCCAGCTCTGCCCAGAGCCAGGGCAGCCCAGCCCCCAGCTCATCTGCAATGGGCGGTGGTGGCGGTCTCGACGCCGGGGCGCTCACCTTGCTGATGGCAGGTCTGGGTGCAGCACAGTGGCAGCGCCGCAAGCAGAAAAAATGACGGGGAGGATGACCGATGGCTGGATTCGCACTTCGTACGACCGCACTCCTGGCCCTGGGCATGATTGGCCTGACGGGTTGCGCGTCGATGCCAGGGCAGCAGGAGCAGGAAAAGTGGCAGGTACACTACGCCCGCTCCGGGGGCTTCGCCGGTGAGCAGAAAACCCTGACCCTGAACAGCCAGGGCGGGGTGGTCATCGCTGACAGCCGGCAGGGCAAGTGGCTGATGCGCAATCTCAGCCCCGCCGAGGTCCGGCCCGTTGCCGCCAGCCTGCGTGAACTGATGTCCGGTTCCACCGGCGCGGGAAGTCCGGCTGGCACCTGCGCCGACTGCCTGCACTACAAGCTCGACATCGTCTGGAAAGGCCAGCGCCAGCAAGCCAGCCTGGATGATCGTTCGCTGGCATCCTCGGGCTATGCGCCGCTGGTCAACCAGCTTAATGCACTGATCGCGCGCTATCCCCCGCAATAGATTCCTGCTGGCCGGCAGGATCCGGTCGAAGACTGATGGGCAAGGCGCGCCATTCCAGCGACACTCAGGACTTTGTTCCAGCCGTGAAAGGGTGGCGTGCCCATGCCGGATTCCCGCAGCGAAGCCAGTTCCGCCGCAGCCAGGCCGGATCAGTTTACCCTGCCAGACAGCCTGATTGCTTATCTGGCAGGCGAGCGTTCGCCGCCACTGGCCCTGATGCAGCTTTTGTTGCATTGCGGGTCGGTGACGGCCTGCGAGCAGCTGCTCGAAGCGGCTGGCGCGCATGGCTCAAGCGTTCAGGTGGTTCAGCGGCAAGGCCTGGAGGAACTTCGCCATCTGTTGGCCAGCCGGCGCGAACAGTGCCTGAGCCTTGAACCCCTGCTACAGGCGGAACTGCCCGGAGATGATGGCGGGCAGGATTCGGTGAGTGCCTGGGCGCAGTTTTTCGATGCTGCCGTGGCGCAGGCGGCACCTGCCAGTGTCGCCCTCTATTCCCTGGGTGACCCCGAACTGCTGGACGCCGCGACCGGGGAAGTACTGGACTATTTCACTGAGCAGGGCCTGCTCGGCCCCAGGCGTCGCATCCTGCAGATTGGCTGCGGCATCGGTCGCTTCGAGGCTGTGTTGGCACCGCTGGTGGCCGAGGCGCATGGCATCGACATCTCGCCGGGCATGATCAATGCGGCCCGGCAACGCTGCGCCGGGCTTGCCAATGTGCATCTTGCCTGCTGTTCGGGAAGGGATCTCGCGCCCTTTGCCGACTTTTCGCTCGACATGGTCTATGCTGTCGACAGTTTTCCCTATCTGCACGAATCCGGTGGCGCATTGCTCGAAACGCATTTTGCCGAAAGTGCGCGGGTGCTGACGCGAGGCGGCGACCTGCTGATCCTCAACTTTTCCTACCGCAATGACCCCGAGCAGGATTCACGCGAGATCAACCGGCTCGCAACAAGGCACGGCTTCAAGGTGCTGGTCGATGGCGTACAGCCTTTCAGGCTCTGGGACGGGCGGGTCTGGCACCTGCGCCTGGCTTGATTTGCTGCTGGAGTTTAGTTCATTCCTGCCCAGGCAGTGTATCCTGAGAAACGGCCCTGGATAAAAAAGAAGGAGAAACATGTCCCTGCTCAAGGAAAAAGCCTTTCTGCTGTCACTGCTGGCCATTGCCCTGCTCTACCCTTTCGAGCATGCACTGCTTGGCTACGGGCTTGGAGGTGTCGCGTTTGCCTTCGTGGTGATCTTTGCCGTCATCCTGACCGCGGCCTTCAGCGTGGCGCACCATGCCGAGATGCTGGCGCACAAGTATGGCGAGCCCTATGGCACGCTGATCCTGACAGGATCTGCGGTGGGCGTGGAAGTCCTCATGCTCGCCATCCTGATGCAGGGGGCGGAGAGTCCGACCCTGGTGCGCGATACCATCTTTGCGGCATTGATGCTCGACATGAACGGTATTCTTGGTATTGCCGCCATCATTGGCGGCATCAAGCACGGCGAGCAGAAATACAATGTCGATAGTTCCAATTCCTATATCGGCATGATCCTGGTGGCGGTCGGGATTTCCATGTTCGTGCCGGATTTCATCCAGCCCGAGGCTTGGCGCGCCTACTCGGTGTTCACCATCATCGTCATGATCGCCATGTATGCGGTATTCACGCGCCTCCAGACCGTCGACCATCGGTATTTCTTTGAATATAAGTACAAGCAGGCTGGCGCTGAGGCCGTGGAGGACCACCCGGTGGCGATCCGCGGTGGCTATCATGGCCTGATGTTGTTTCTGCTGATTGCCGCCATCGGCGGGCTGGCAGAGCTGCTGTCGGTGTTTCTCAACGAGGGCATCGCCCAAACCGGTCTGCCACTCGGCCTGGCGGCGGTCTCCGTGGCGCTGATTTCCGCCAGCCCCGAATTCCTGACCGCCTTTCGCGCGGCCCTGGAAAACCGCATGCAGACCGTCATCAACATCGCCCTGGGCGCATCGCTTGCGACCGTGCTGATGACCGTGCCCGTCATAGAGCTTATCTCTCTACTGACACATGCCGACATCCAGATGGGGCTTTCGCCGATACAGGCGGCCATGATCCTGCTCACCTTGCTGACCACCATGATCAATCTGGCTGATGGCGAGACCAACTCCCTGGAGGGCATGGTGCATCTGGTGCTGTTCCTGACCTTCGGCGTCCTGATCTTCCTGGTACCCTGAGGGCGCGGTGGGGAACCGGCGGGGCGGTTCTCGGACTAATTTTCAATAATGCCCAAAATCCGGAGGAGATGATGATTTTTCGCCAGCTCTATGAACAGGAATCGAGCACTTACACCTATCTTTTCGCCTGCGAGGAAACCGGGCAGGCCGTGCTGCTGGATCCGGTACTCGATTCGCTGGAGCGAGACCTGCTGGTTCTGCAGGAATTGGGGCTGAAACTCGCCTATACCCTGGACACCCACATCCACGCCGACCACCTGACCTCGGCGCGCAAGCTCAAGCACGTGGTGAGCTCGCAGATCGCGAGTCCTGCCCTGCACCGATTTCGGCGTGGCGGAGGACCGGCCGCTGAGTGTCGGCTCTCTGACCTTCCAGCCTTTGTTTACGCCGGGGCACACCGATACTCATCACAGCTATCTATTGATCCAGGATGGCATAAGCCGGGTATTCACGGGCGATGCGCTCTTGATCGATGCCTGTGGCCGCACCGATTTCCAGAGCGGCGACTCGACCACGCTGTATCGCTCCGTGCATGACAAGATCTTCAGTCTGCCGGACGACACCCTGGTCTATCCCGCGCATGATTACAATCACCGCCATGTCTCATCAGTGATCCAGGAGCGTGAGCGCAACCCGCGTCTGGGTGGCGGCAAGACCCTGGAGGAGTTCATCCGGATCATGGCGAACCTCAACCTGCCCTATCCCAAAAAGATGGACATGGCCGTGCCCGGCAACCAGAAGTGTGGCGAGTGCCCGGAGAATGCCCCGGAAGAACTGCGCGCACTGTGTGACGTTTCCGTGCAGGGCTGACTTGTTTCGCGGGGAGTGCCCTGGCGCTTCCCCGCGGATGGATCTTCTGGTATTCAGCGCGAATCGCGCAAATCCTTCAAGAGTCCTTCCACCCGTGTCCTGACCTCATCGCGGGTGGCGCGAAACTGCGCCATGATCTCGTCTTCCGTGCCAGTGGCCCTGGCGGGATCGCTAAGGGGCCAGTGAATCTTCTTGATGCCCGCCGGCAGCACCGGACAATGCTCGTCGGCATGTCCGCAGACCGTCACCACGACATCAGCGCGCTGGAGCATTTCCTCCGTGACCCGCGTGCTCTCCTGATCCGAGATATCCACCCCGGCCTCACGCATCACCGCAATCGCCCGTGGATTCTTGCCATGGGCCTCGATGCCGGCTGATTCCACAAAAAAATTATCAGCACCGAGATGTCTGGCCCAGCCTTCGGCCATCTGGCTGCGGCAGGAATTGCCGGTGCAAAGAAACAGCAGATTCAGTTTTTTCATGCGTTTTCCTGGCTGGGTTTGGGGGCGCAGCAGGCGGATTTTGCCGGCATGCTGATCTTGACCACTTTTGGCTGGGGGGCACAGCAGGCGCTGCTGGCGGCAGTCGGCCCGTTCACGGCGGCTGCCTCACCGCCGAAGGTAGCGGCCTGCGCCATGGTGTGATAGGTCTCCCAGGCAAGCCCCTGCGGGTCGATCACCCAGGTTTTCTCGGAACTTGCGTAGCAGCAGGTCGTGGCGCCCTGCTCGACCTTCGGCGCCTCGATGCCGGCCAGCCGGCCATAGAGATCCTGGAGTTCCGCCTCATCCTCGGCCTGAATGCCAAGATGATCGAGACCCTTCTGGGCGCTGCGGGTGGAAACGGCGAAGTTGACGCGTGGGTCATCCAGCATCCACTTGGCGTAATCGGTCTTGTGCACGGTCGGCGCGGCGGCGAACAGGCGGGAGTAGAACTGGATGCTTTCATCCAGATTGGCGACGGAAAGATGAATGTGCAGGCGTTTCATACAGGCTCCTCGGTGGTGCAGACGGGGGCGGGCGGACAGCAGCTCGGCTGGCCAGCACAGCAGTTCTCGGTGAGAAAGCCGAGCAGGGCATTCATCGCCGCATAGTCGGCCACATAAATGATCGAGCGTCCCTGACGGCTGGACTGCAACAAGCCGGCATGGCTGAGCTGGCTCAGATGAAAGGATAGTGTGGCCGGCGGAATGCCCAGTTGTTCGCCGATCTGGCCGGCGGGCAGCCCTGTCGGGCCTGCCTGGACCAGCAGACGGAAGATCGCCAGGCGGTTTTCCTGAGCCAGGGCACCAAGGGCAGTGATAGCGTTATTAATTTCCATAATTCCATAATAATGGAATAATAAGGTGCGTGCAAGCCGGGCAACCGCCTCCTCGCCTAAGCCTTCCGGCCTGCAGCATTCACAGGGAGGGCTCAACCTTCACAGGCAATCCCGCCGCTTCCCAGGCCTGCAGGCCGCCCCGGAGGACGGCGGCATCCCAGCCCATCTCCCGCAGGGTGGCGGCGGCAATGGTCGAGCGGCCCCGGCTGCCGCAGTAGACAATGATCCTGGCTTGCGGGTCGGGGACCACTTCCTCAATGCGTGATTCCAGCCGGAAGCGGGGCAGGTTGATGGCGCCGGGGATATGTGCGGCAGCGAATTCATCCGGCTCGCGCACGTCGATCAGCACGGCTCCGTGATACGCAGATTGTTGAGCTTCCGCCGCCGAAAGATGCGGAATGCTGTTTTCCAGGCGTTCCAGATAGCTGTCGTAGCGTCTCATCATGGCTGGTTCTTACTCGCCCGTTGGTGTGCATCAAAGCCGCCCTTGGCCTTCCAGCCTTCATAGCCGCCCTGAAGCATCTGCACATTGTCCATGCCCGCGACGCGCAAGGCGAATCCCGCCTGGGCGGAGAGCGAACCGGTATTGCAATAGAGCAGGATGGGCTTGTCGCCGGGGAGTTCTTCGCGCCGCTCCAGTACTTGCCGCCATTCGATGTTCACGGCATCCGGAATGTGGCCTTTGGCGTACTGGGCTGCATCCCGCGTGTCGACGACATGGAAGCGTTTCCAGTCCGCCGCGGGGATCTGTTCGGGCCCGATGGTGCCACCGCCGTAGTCGACGAAGGCGAGATAGTCCGCCATGGTTTTGATAGCCGGATTTTCCGCACCCTGGCTGTTCGGCGAAAGAGAGACAAGCATGCCGAACGCGCCGGCGGCCAGAACTGCTTTGCATGATTTCATGAACATTCCCTTTTAGAATGAAACAAGTTCGTCGGCCGCGCTGAGCAAGGTGCTGAGCATCTTCATGGAACTCTTGCTTACGCCGCTGGGGAGGTTTTCCTCCGTCCAACCGATATCGCGCATGGATTTGCCGCAGACATGGACTGCCATGCCTGCCTCGACCAACTCGGAGAACAAGGCTTTGGCGGGGCTGTCCGTAATGTTTTCGGTGTTCGCCAGTTGCAGGCCGCTTTCCACCAGAAACAGCGTGACCTCCTTGCCATCGGCCAGCATGGCGCCGGCCAGGCGTACGGCGGTCAGGGCCCGCCCGTCACCGCTTTCTGGAGCACTATGCAAGATAATCAGAGCGTTTCGCATGGGTTTTCCTTTTCCGTGTCAGCCGGATTCAGGCGCGGATGGGTTTCCTCGCCCAGCCAGGCCAGCAGCAGTCCGGACAGGATCATGCTGATGGCCACGAACCAGAAGGCTGCGTTGATCTGCCCGCTCCACTGGGCGGCGATACCCAGCCCCAGGGCGCCGAAGCCATAGCCCAAATCGCGCCAGAAGCGGTAGATGCCCAGCGCCGAGCCACGCCAGTCAGGGTGCGCGATATCGGCCACGGAAGCGCCCAGGGTGGGGTAGAGCAGGGCCATGCCAAAGCCGGTGATCGCGGCCGAAAAAGACCACCAGAGCATGCCCGATCCCATCAGCATCAGACCCACGCCGATGCCGCAGAGCAGCATGCCGGCGACGATAGGTTTCTGACGACCGATGCGGTCGGAGAGGGGGCCGGTGACGAGCTGCGAGGCGCCCCAGACCGTGCCGTAGACGCCCACCACCCAGCCGACTTGCGGCAGGCTCAGGCCCTGGTTGTGCAGGAATACGGGATAAAACACCCAGACCAGGGCATCGGTGAACTTCTCGACCAGCCCCGCCTGACACAAGGCAAACATGCGCCGATCCCGCCAGGACATGAGCGTGAAGACCTCCCAGGTGGAGGGTTTGGCACTGATGTTTTGCGGGAAGCGAGCCCGTGGTCCCGTTGCGGTACCCGCGGCAAAGCGGGCGCTTTCGGCCTTGGCCCAGGGCAGGGTGTCGCGCACCCAAAGTAGCACCAGCACAATGGCCAGCAGGATCACGACAGCGCCAAAGACGAAAAGTCCCTGGCGCGCGCCCATGCCGCTGGCGAGATAACCCGTGACAACGCCGGCCACCGCCACGGCAAAATAACCGGAGAACTCGTTGAGACCGTTGACCAGGCCCTTCTGCTCCGGGCGGGTGAGATCGAGCTTGGCGGTCAGCGCCATCGACCAGGTCAGGCCCTGATTGATGCCGAGCAGCACGGTGGCCGCCACGATCCAGTTCCAGCTCGGGCCGTAGAGGATGAGAAAGGGGATGGGCAGCGCCGTCAGCCAGCCGATGAGCAGCACCTTGCGCCGCCCCAGCCGCTCCGAAAGCCGCCCGGCGACGAAGTTCATCGTGCCCTTCACAAAGCCAAACGCCACCACGAAGGCTGCCAGCAGCGTAAAGGATCCCTGCGGAACGCCGAATTCGCTGGTTGCCAGCGCGGGTACCACGTTGCGCATCATGCCGATGGTCAGGCCCACCAGGAAGACCTGAAAGAGCTGGTGCAGGAACTGCGAGAGATTACTGCGGATGCCGTGAGATAGCTCGGCGTGCGGGAGGGCCGCCTTCATGCCCGATCCTTCTGGTCTTCGGGGAAGGACAGCACCTCAGCCAAGGCCCGGCGTGACTCGGTGAAGCCTTCCATCTGTTCGACGATGACCTGACGCATCAGCTCGCAGGCTTCCAGCACCTTGGGCGTGGTCAGGGTGTAGTGGCAGAAGGTGCCACACTTCTCGCAATGCACCAGTCCGCGCGCCTTGAGCACATTGAGATGCTGAGACACATTGGCCTTGGACAGGCCGGTCAGCTCGACCAACTGGCCGGCGCTGTGCTCGCCCCGGCCCAGGATGTGAATGATTTCCAGGCGCTTGGGGTGAGCAAGCGCTGCGAACACTTCAGAGAACAACGCAAATCGGCTGTTTGCCATATCCAGCGGCCTTATCAGTCACTTGCGCCGGCCCGGCCGCAGCCGAGATTGGCGGGCACGGCATGATCCATCTGTGCCGGGCGGGGCAGACCCAGTGCATCCATGATGGCGACGAATTCCGCCTGGGTCTTGCCGCCGCCCAGGCGCGGATTGCGCAGGCGCTCCTGCTCGATGCTCGATACCCGGCGATTGTTGTAGTCATGGCCGGGATAGACCAGGGTTTCGCCCGGCAGGGTGAAGAGCTTGTCATGCACGGACTGGTACAGGGCCTCAGCCTCGCCGCTCTGAAAGTCCGTGCGCCCGCAGCCATCGATCAAGAGCGTATCGCCGGTGAAGACCCTATCATTGACCAGATAGCAATAGTCCACATCCGTGTGGCCCGGCGTGTGCAAAGGCTCGATGCGCAGTTGCCCGAGCTGCAAGGGCTCGCCCTCGCGTACCAGCAGGTCGGCACAGTCCAGCTTGGTCGGATCGGGCACGGTGATCCGGCAGCCGGTCAGATCGCGCAGGCGCTGGGCGCCGGAAACGTGATCGGCGTGGATGTGGGTTTCCAGGGTATAGGCCAGCTTTAAATCAAGCTCCCGGAGTACTGCCAGGTCACGGTCCACCTGCTCCAGCACCGTATCGATGAGCACCGCCTGGCGGGTTTGCTCGTCGCCGAGCAGGTAGGTGAGGGTAGAGGTCTTGGGATCAAACAGTTGCCGAAAGATCATCTTGGCTCCTTTTGCCCGGCTTGGGGCAGTCTGTTAAGGATAATTATACATTAGTTAATGTAATCTGCAACTATTGCCGACAAGTCGGCGGCTGTCGGGCCTGCGTATTCAGTGTAGGGACATCCAGTGGTGCACGCCTTGATCCAGGTCAAACGGAGTGGGCATAAAGCTTGGGGCGGCAGTGAACTTGCGGGTGAGCGGGAAGTGGTCCAGGGCTACCAGCGGTGAGGGCGGTCTCTGGCTGTCCGTCAGCGGCGGAAGATGCGCCGCAGCAGGCCTCCCAACAGGAGACGCGTATGCATGCGGATCAGGCGCAGGTTGTCGCGTCCGTAATGAAAGTGGGAAACCCCGCCCTCGTCGGGGCGGAAATAGCGTACCAGGGCCGGGCGGTTGATGACCGGGTGCCCCTTCCAGACCAGGCGCACCACGGCTTCGGGATCGAAATCGAAACCCAGCATGCCGGGACTTTCCGTGAAGGCCCGGGCCAGGGCCGCAGCGGGATAGACGCGAAAGCCAAACAGTACGTCACCCTGCAGGGCGCCGGCGGTCTGCAGCCGCGCCATACCGTTGGAGAGCCGCCGGCCGGCCACACGCAGGGCCGGTGCCTCGGCGCCAAACTGGGGGACGCCCAGCACCAGTGCATCGGGACTTTCCCGGGAAAGCCGCATGAATTCCGGAATGGCTTCACTGGGATGCTGGCCGTCGGCATCCATGGTCAGCACGTGCGTGAAACCCGCCGCCAGTGCCGCCTGTACGCCATCGCGCACCGCTGCCCCCTTGCCGCCATTGATGGCCCGCCGCAGCACGCGCAGATCCGGATCCTGGCTGGCCAGCCGCGCCAGTCGTTCGGCGGAATCATCGGTGCTGCCGTCGATCACCACCCAGACTGGCGTCCACTGCGCCCGCGCCGACTTGACCGTGTCCAGCAGCCTGGTGCCGCTGTTGTAGCTCGGGATCAATACCAGCCCGCGCCAAACCGGGGCATTCTGCTGGCTCATGAAAGCGCCTTGCGAAAACTGTTTTCGACCTCGCGCAGGGTGTCATCCACTTTGCCCGCTACGAGGCAGGGGCCCAGGCGCACGCGAAAGTGCAGGGGGAAATCAGGGCGGCGCAGCAGCGGCCAGCCGTGACCCAGAAAGCGCTGATTGCTTTCGATGTAGACCAGCTGGATTGGGGCATGGCTTTTGGCTGCCATCAGCGCAAAGCCTTTTTTGCAGCGGCTGGCCGGCCAGTCGCGGGTGCGGGATCCCTCGGGGAAAACCAGAAGCTGCTCGCCGTCCCGGAGCTTCTGCGCCCCCTGACGCACGAGCGTGAGCGGTGAATCATTGCGCAGATAGCCCGCCAGCCGTGCGCCACCGCCCAGGAACAGGTTGTCCCAGATTTCCGCTTTCATGATGCAGGCCACCTGTGGCAGATAGGCCACCATGAGCACGGCATCCAAAAGGCCGGGATGATTGGCGGCAATCAACAGACCGGGTTTATCACGCAGTTCATTCAGGACATCGAGATCACAGCGAATCCTGCCGCTAGCGTGCATGGCGCTCACAAAGAGTCGGAAAATCCAGTGAATCATGAAGCGGCCGAGCGGGATGCCCCAGCGCCGGGGCAGCAACGGATACAGTATCGAAGCCAGCATGCTCCAGCTCAGGCACAGCAGGCCGAAAAAACCCAGCAGGGCATAGTAGGTCAGCGCATCGGTCCACTGATGGCATTGTCTGCCCAGGCGTGCAAGGACGCCGAAATTGCTCATCGGCGTCATGCCCTGCTCCAAGACATGAGATCCAGTTTCTCCGGCGCGGGCCTGCGCGAGTGCATTACCAAGTGTTTCAACAATCAGCCTGTCGTTTCATTGCCAGTTTGCTGCGGGGAAATCGAGGCCGGGCGCGAGTTGCCCGGGAAAAACCGGATTCTGGCAAGGATTGTAATGGACCCTTTCCTTCCTGGCCAGCGGCTCCCCTGGTCGCCTGCTCTGGCCTCTATGGACTGCATCAACCTGCTTTTCAGATAGTCGAAATCCGCGGGCCTGGCCAGGACACGCTGGTTTGTGCCTGGGCTCAGCTTGACAGCGCAGCCAGGCTCAACTCCCGACCTGCGCTGGGACGAGGAGCTCCAGCAGGTGCTTGACCAAGTGCGCGAGGCACGCTGACACCGGTCAGCCGGTGATTGCCTGTCTAGCGAGCAGCATCGCCGGTTTTCGTAGTGCCGGACCCATTCCTGCCAGTCCGGGTGCCGCGTTCGCTCAACTCCTTTTCCACCGCTTCGATATCATCGGCGATCAGGGGCGAGTAGCGTTCACGCAGGCGGCTGAACTCGTCGCGCAGACATTTCAACTCCTCGTCCGTCATGTCCTCCAGGTCCACGAGGCCCGTGCGTGCGCCTTCCATGGCCCGCAGCAGCTCGTCGAGTTTCAGGTGCACCGCCACGGCATCGCGGTTCTGGGTATTCTGGATGAGAAATACCATCAGAAAGGTTACGATGGTCGTGCCGGTGTTGATGATGAGCTGCCAGGTGTCGGAAAAGTGAAAGACGGGCCCGGTAATGGCCCAGACCATGATGACGGACACTGCCATCACGAAAGCCCATGGCGACCCCATTCTTTCCGAAGTGGTATGGGCGAATTTGCGAAAGATCTCGTTCATGAGTCCTCCCTGTCCATGTCACAGGATGCTCATGATTGTCACTGCTTGATTGCCCATCTGCCATCCGCCGCCCGTCCACGCAGGATCTTGCAGCCTGGGGTACTTGGAATCGCGAGGGAAGTTTCGATGCTCAAGGATATTGATCTACAGCTACTGCGCAAGGCGCCCCTGTTTTCCAGCCTCGGGCCACAGGAGCTGGGGCAGTTGCTGGACTCGGCCAGTGCCCTGAGCCTGCAGGCCGGCGAACAGCTCTTCGCCGAGGGCGAACCGGCCCAGGCCTTCTATGTCGTGATCGAGGGCAGCATGCGGCTCTACAAGCTCTCGGCTGAGGGCAACGAGAAGGTGATCGAACTCATCCAGGCCGGCGAGACCTTCGCCGAGGCGGTGGTCTTCCTTGGTGGGCGCTATCCGGTGCATGCCGCGGCCCTGAGCCCGGCCCGGCTGATTCGCATCGATAATACGGAGTTTGTGCGCGCCCTCAGGAGCAACAACAATCTCGCTATGAAAATGCTCGCGAGCATCAGCATGCGTCTGCATCAGCTCGTCAACGACGTGCGCGCTCTGAGCCTGGAGAGCGCCGGGCAGCGAGTGGCGGGTTACCTGCTGGAACTTGCCGGCGAAGCAGGAGCGGGTAGTGAAGTTCTCCTGCCGGCCCAGAAGCACGTGATTGCCTCAAGGCTCGGCATCAAGCCCGAGACCTTCTCACGGGTGCTGACTGGCTTGCGTGAGCAGAATCTCATTGATCTCGAGGGCCAGCATATCCGCTTGCCTGATGCAGCGGCACTGCGACGCTGGCGCGATAACCATCGCTGAGTTTCAGTTCGGGGTGAAGGCGTCGAAGTGCATTTGATCCATGTTGCTGTGATGGGAACGCAACAGTTCCAGGGCCGCCTCGATCATGCCCGGCGAGCCGCAGAGATAGACCTCGTGATCCTGCCAGGGGCCATGCTGCATTACCGTTGGCAACAGGCGCCTGGCGCCGGCCCAGTGGCTGTCTTCGGGGTCGGATACCGTGGGCGTGAAGGTAAAGTTGGGGTGCTCCCGGGCCCAGGCTTCCAGCTTTTGCACATGGTATAGATCCCGTTCCCGCTTGGCCCCGAAAAAGAGATGAATGCGGCGGTCGAGATTGCGGGCGAAGGCCTCTTCCAGGATGGCTTCAATCGGTGCCAGCCCCGTGCCGGCGGCAATGCACAGGATGTCGCGCGGGCTGTCGGGATGTAGCCGAAACTCGCCTTGGGCGGCGCTGAGCGTGAGCTGATCACCCGCTTTCAATTGCCCGAAAAGCTGGGTACTGAAAAGACCATTCGGCGCGCGCCGGATCTGTAGTCCGACCAATCCGTCCGTTCGTGGCCGGTGTGCCAGGGAGTAGGAACGCCATACGCCAGCATGCCCCGGTACCTCCACGCGCAGATATTGGCCGGGGATAAATGGGAATGCGCGATCGGGTTTGAGCCACAAGCCCATGACATCGGCAGCCAGGGGTTCGAGCGCGACGATCCCGGCCTGCCAGTGCTCCGCGCGCGTCAGTTCGGCCTGGATGCGCAGGTCGCTTTCCGGCTTGAATTTGCACAGGATGGCGGCCCCGGCGGCACGCTCTTCCGGACTCAGCAACAGGGGTAGAAATGCGCCCTGCTGTCCATCCCCTTCCAGGATCTTTCCCTTGCAGTCGCCGCAGGAGCCGCTGGCGCAGCCGTGTTTCAGCGGAACGTCTTGCGCCAGGGCAGCTTCCAATACGCTTTGGCCGGGCTCGGCCGTGAAACGCAGACCGCTGGGTTCCACAATGATCTGATAGGACATCTTGATCTCACTTGAGGGCGGGCGCGGCTCAGCGCGGCTCAGCGCCGCGCCGCGCCTCGATGCTCAGGAAACTTTCAGCGGCTCGAACCGTTCCGGCGCCATGGCCTTGGCGGCGGCATCGACCATGACCTGGGCGGCCAGGTTGTAGGCCTCGGTCCAGGCGGCTGCCATCTCCGGCGTCCAGGCATCGCCTGCGAAGTGCTCAAGGGTCTTCATCAGGCTCTGGCCGACGATGGGGTAATGCTCGGGACGGGTGTCGAGCTTGATATGGCCGATACCAAGATCCTGTAGATAAGGCACCAGGGCTTCAGTGTTGTCGATGTTGCTGGCGATATAGACGAGCGACTGGAACAGGCGTTCCTTCTGGGCGCCCATGTCGTCCGGGAACATGCGCCGCACCTGCGGATAGTCCGTGAACATGGTGTTGTAGAAATAATCGGTCACCTGGGTGCCGAGCGGTGCGATCAGGGCGGCGCTGGCCTTGATCAGTTGGGTATCGATGGTCATGTTTTCTCCGATGTCCTGTGAAACTGCCGGTAAAGAGTATGCCTTGGCGGGAACGGCTGCCTTGATCCAGATCAAGGCGGATGCTGTTCTGCGCGCATAGGCTAAGCCCTGTAAAGCGGGTTTGCCAATGCAGGAGCGGGGGGCGAATGAGTGAGGTACGTGGCTGTGAGTTGCCCGAGGATCTTTTCTACGATCTGGATTATGTCTGGGCGCGTCCCGAGGAGGACGGTCTGGTAACGCTTGGCATCACCGACCCGGCACAGACCATGGCCGGCCGGGTACAGAGAATCCGCGTGAAGAAGGTGGGGGCCCATCTCGATGCCGGGCGCCACGTGGCCACGCTGGAAAGCGGCAAATGGGCGGGCGGCGTGCCGACGCCTTTTTCCGGGACGGTGGTCGCGGTGAACACCGAATTGCTGGAAGCACCCAATCTGGTCAATATTGCGCCTTACACCGATGCCTGGGTCGCCAGGCTGCGTCCGGACGACGCCCCCCACGCCTTCGATGCCATGCATACTGGCGCTGTTGCCCTGGAAGCGCTGCAGGCCTGGATCGAGCGCTACGACGTACAATGCATGCGCTGCGCGGACTGAGGGGGACCTTATGGCGGATGGAATTGTCTAAGACTTTAGTCTATTGTGACTGGTTACTTGCTTGAAAAGGCGCTCCCGGCAACAGGGTGAGGCGCACTTGGGAGCATATCAATGGCGCAACACACGAGGAGACATCCAATGGCGAATGATACCAAACAAACCGACCAGGGGATTGCGGGTCACGGAGCGTTTTTCCAGGCGACGAATCTGAATGCGCAGGAAGCCGAAGCGGCGACGGCCTGGGTGCGCAAGCACGTGGACCGGCGCACGGTGGATCTGGGCGAGCGCATGGATGACGTGCGCGAGCACATGTGGGAGCTGGAGAAGGAAGGCGAGATCATCGTCCACCGCATCACCGACCAGCACCAGCCGCAGGTGGTCAATACCCTGTTTGGCTGGGAGAAGCGTATTCCCACCAACAACCTCTGGCACCACAAGAGCTGTGGCCAGTGCGGCAACATCCCGGGCTACCCCACCAGTCTCCTGTGGTTCATGAACAATCTCGGCCTGGATTATCTCGACGAGACCGACCAGACCAGTTGCACCGCCTGGAACTATCATGGTTCCGGCATCGGCAACGTCGAGAGTCTGGCCGCCGTGTTCCTGCGCAACTTCCACCAGGCCTATGTGTCGGGCAAGCAGCACGGCCATGAGCTCGGCCACTACTATCCCCTGGTGCACTGCGGCACCTCCTTCGGCAACTACAAGGAGATCCGCAAGTATCTGGTGGAATCCGCCGAACTGCGCGAGAAGGTCACCAAGATCCTCGGCAAGCTCGGGCGGCTGGTGGACGGCAAGCTCGTCATCCCTGAGGAAGTGGTGCACTACTCCGAGTGGCTGCACGTCATGCGCAACCGCATAGCAAGCGAGATGCAGACGATTGACGTCTCCAACATCCGCGTCACCATGCATGCCGCCTGCCACTACTACAAGATGGTGCATGAAGATGCCATCTATGATCCCAATATCCTCGGCGGCAACCGCACCGCAGTCGGCAGTTCCATGGCCCAGGCGCTCGGCGCCCAGCTGATCGACTACTCCACCTGGTATGACTGCTGCGGCTTTGGCTTTCGGCACATCATTTCCGAGCGCGAGTTCACCCGCAGCTTCACCATTGATCGCAAGATCAAGGTCGCCCAGGAAGAGGCCAAGGCCGACGTGATGCTTGGGATTGATACCGGCTGCATCACCACCATGGACAAGAACCAGTGGATTGGTCGGGCGCACGAGAAGAACTACTCGATGCCCATCATGGCCGACGTGCAGTTTGCCGCACTCGCCTGCGGTGCCGATCCCTTCAAGATCGTGCA